>NZ_DBMALT010000040.1:0-27044 GCF_057870745.1 Parasutterella sp.
AGAGAGTTTCATGGAAAAAATTAAGATCCTGAAGAATGAAATTTTTACTATCGGAGTTGAGGAAAGAAGTTTTTCGGTAAATATCTCTAAACGGGATCCATCGCCGTTACTCAAAGATCAATACTTACTCTGAACAGAGCCTTGAAAAATAAGATCTGAAACCTTTAATCTGAAAATTCAAATTCCTACGCAAAACAGGGTGGAAATTAGTCCATCTATGTCGTAAGCTAAACAACGTGGTTTTCCGCCCTACTCCTTTCCCGCTTCTGTAATTGTTCAAATCTAGATAAATTTAAAAAGGACTTGCAAAAAGCCTTAAAGTACGCAATATAATGTTAATTATCGTGCGTATTCGGAATTTTTAAAATGTTTCAGCCGGCTCCGACCCAGTCTTCAAACTTTGGCGCAATAAGTACAGATCAAAATTTGATCGAGAATCCAGCGCTGATGTATTTAGCTACGCTTGGCAGTAAAGATTCCTATCGCTGCATGAAAAGTAAGTTGAATAAGTTCGCCCGATTTTTCGGCTACAAAGGTTTAGTAGATTGTGATTGGAAGTCAATGCAGCCGAATCATGTCACTGTTTTTTTGGCAGCTCAGAGTTGGGGGTCTGCTAGAACCTATAACTGTTATCTCTCAGCACTTAAATCCGTGGCGCTAAACGCCTGGCGAAATAAGCAAATTGATCTAGACCATTTCCAAAGAATTAAATCTTTAAAACAGCGAAGAGTTTTTAGAGCCCCATCGGGAAGAGCGATTTCGTCTGAAGAATCTGCATCGCTGATCAAGTCGCTAGAAGCAAATTCCTTGAGGACGGTGAGAAATAGGGCAATTTTCTATTTGATGTTAGGTTGCGGATTACGCAGAGCCGAAGTCTGTGAATTGAGAGTAAAACAGGTTTCTTTTAAAAATAGGGCCGCCAAAATTATCGGCAAGGGCAATAAAGAAAGAACTATTTATTTCCCAGATGCTGTTCTTGATGTTCTGAAAACTTGGTTTGAATTCAGGCAGTTAAATAAAAATGAGATTGATGCCGGTTTTGTATTTGGGCGTATCGACAATAAACTGCGGCTTTATTTGGACACGGCACTTGATCCCTCTTCCGTTTCTCGAATAATAGAAAAACTAGTCACCGAAACCGAAAATCTGGACAGCAGACTCACGCCTCATGACCTGAGAAGAACTTTTGCTACTCGCCTCATCAGTAAAAACGTAGATATTGTGGAAGTGCAAAAACTCATGGGACATGCCAGCGTCGCAACGACAGGAAATTACGTTCGCAAGGATGAGGAAAATTTGAGGAAGGCGGCTGAAAAAGCAGAACTCTGAACCTTCAAGAGGAATGCTTCTCATTGCCCAAGATGTCTTGAATAACTTAGGAAAGATACAACTCAGCTGACTCTCTAAGGTAGAGACCTCGGTAAATGTAGCATCACCCTTTATAGGTTATCTGTCTTGTCAATTTTATTCGAAAGTAAACTACCTAGAAAAGATAGTTAATCTCATTATCCGAATCTCATAAGTTAAATTACTTTGCGTTGAAAATTTAGCTAAAAAAATAACTGGCGATTTGGCAAAGAGTAGGAAGTAAAAAAGAAGTCTAATAACACACCTCAATTTTAAGAATTATGTTATTTTCATTATAAATCAATCCTTTTTTAACCTAGGTTAAGAAACTTTGATTGCTTTTCTCAAAAATTTATGAGTATGGATCTAAGAACTTTTTAACGAAAGTGACTTCCGGATTTGAGGCTTTTTGACTTCCGAGTTTAAGGCTATCTCACTTCCATATTTATAGGCCTCTTCGATTGGCAAATGCTGAGCGTTACTAGAATTAGTTTGTTAATTTACTCCTATTGTTTACCATTTTTAATTATTTTTATTGTTAGATATTTGAAATTATTTAATTAACCCTTTTTTCGTTATATTAGCCAAAGGGTTAAGATTAGTTGCTTCGCATTGTTTGCTTCTCATATATAGTTGGGTCGAAAAACACATGTTATTTATAATCGGAATCTAAAATTGGAGGCGTCCGTGGTGTCAAAGGAAATAAAGCGAAAATTTTTGGTGATTGATGATTTTTGAAAAAAAAAGAATCAGTCGGAGTGCTTTAACGACAGTGCACCAGGAACATCTACTCCATTACCCCATCCTTACAAATCAAACTCTATCCGCGACCAAAACGGCAAAAAACTTAACAGCTTTTGTACATCTCCACGAAGTAAAAAATAAGTTTGCAGGGATCGTCGGCAATCCCTGCAAAAATACCTATCTAAGTTCTTGTCATTCTTAGTTGGCTGTTGGATCTTAACTGCAGTCTCTAACACCTTTAGAAGTCAAATTGTGGCGGAGGTAGTTGCTGAACCAATCATTGATTGATGCTAGCTTTCCATCATTGATTTCACGGCAATTCTTCCAAAGGCCATTGCCTTTCCGATGGATGACCCTGTCATGTAAGCAGCTCCATGAACGCCGCCCGTCATTTCACCGCATGCGTACAAGTGTGGAATTTTTTCTCCGAAGACGTTTAGAACTTCTGCTTTAGTGTTGATTTTGACTCCGCAGTAGGTGGCAATAAGGCGAGCTGTGGCCGGATAGATATAAAAAGGTCCAGTTTCGATTTTTACTAATTCTCCTGATCCCGAGTTAATACTTGTTCGATTGAAATCTGGATCGGGTATTTTGTTGTCTATGTTGGAGTTGTAGCGAGTAATCGTCTCTTTTAGGCCTTTTGGATCGAGGCCAGCTTTTATTGCTACTTCCTCGATTGTGTTTCCTCGAAAAGCGCATTCAGGCTCTTTACCCTGATCATAGAGTTCCATCCATTTTTTCTCTACCAGCTTCGCTTTCATTCGTTTTTGTCTGATTGGTTCATCAAAAACGATGTAAGCAATTCCATTTTCTTCTTTTAGGGCTGCGTCCCCTAAGAGTTTGTAGGATACTGATTCATCGACGATTCTCTTGCCTTTTTTGTTTGTGATAATTGCGCCGCTCCAGAAAGCCTGGCAGCTTCCGGAATGACGAGGATTTGCCGGATAGCAGAAAGTTGCCTTAATGTATTCAGTATCTAAGGTATCGGCTCCATAAGCCATTGCCATTAAGATCCCGTCGCCCGTACAACCTCCTCCGGCCCTTGCCTGTGCTTTAAGCATCAACGGGTTAAACCTTTGGAGCATTTTAGGATTCATAGCGAAGCCGCCGGCTGCTAATAAAACCCCTTTCTTTGCTTTGAAGTAGAGAATTTGCCCATCCTTGTTTTTTGCTTTCACACCGCCTATGCCTTCCAGCTCATTATCCCAAACAAGGCGTTCTGCTGGCGTATTGAGTTTGAGATCGGCTCCTTTCTCCAGCACGTATTTTTTCATGTCGCCGACCAAAAGAGGAGGAGGAAAATTATGAGCTCTCGGAACAGTCGAGCCTCCGCCATGAGTGATTTCCGTGGGTTTGATGCCTCTTTCAAGACGAATGAAGTTGTAGTGTTCTTTCGTTTCCTTAAGATAAGCCTTGATGAGTTCGGGATCGTTTTTATACTGCCCAGTCTTCAGCATATCCGCCAATGCCTTCTCGTCGCTGTCAACAATACCCCTTTCATGCTGATCGACCGTATCTGTAACAGCCCATTTTCCTCCGCAAAGAAGGGAAGACCCGCCTACGATGGCTGTTTTTTCCAGAATGAGCGTTTTAAGGCCTTTCTGCATGGCCAAGCAGCCGGCAGCAAGACCGCCGTCCCCCGCACCGATAATGATAATGTCATATTCAGCGTCCCATTTTTGAGGAGCCGGAGTAAAGGCGTGGGCTTGGGAAGTTGCTGCAAGCGTAGAGATAACGCCGGTTTTTAAGAAACTGCGTCTATTGAGCATAGTTATCGACCTTTTGAAATATTGATTTCGCCTTTCTTCTCAAAGGTGGCGAAGATACAAGACTCATGATTTCTCGGAATTGGCTTTCTTATCCAATCCCGAGAACTGGTTCAGCACCTTATGATCCTCTTCGGAAAGAATCATTCATTTGGAATAGAAATGTTTATATATTTCGGTGCAACTATTGACGAACGATTAGCTGTTTGCGATATCCAGTGCAGCCAATCTGCCGAATGAGAAAGCTTTGCCTAGAGCCGTGCCTGTCATATAAGCTGCACCGTGGACTCCGCCGGTTGCCTCCCCGCAGGCATAGAGTCCGAGAATCGCTTCTCCGAAAACATCAATGACTCGTGCATTCGCGTCGATTCTTAAACCACAATATGTGGCAATACATCTTGGTTTTGTGGGATAGAGGAAGAAAGGTCCCTTCTCAATCTTGAGAGGCTTGCCGAAACCTGACGTGAGCGAATCACGTCCGAAAACACTGTCTTTCCCGTTCATTTCAATATCTGAATTATATTTAGCAACCGTCTCTTTGAGATTTTCAACGTTTACGCCTGCTTTTTTCGCGACTTCTTCGAGCGTTGCGCCACAGAAGCAGAAGGGAGCATCTTTTCCGGCGTTGAGGAATTCATTGTTCAGAACCATCGCATTGCGGGGATGCTCTTTAATTCTGCGGTTTCGAATATTTTCGTCAAAGAGTTGGAAGGTGTATTCGTCCGGCTGAGCCAAGGCAGCATCGCTCAGCAGTTTGTAAGATTTGGATTCGTTCACGAACCTCTTTCCTTCATGGTTGACGATAATTGCACCCGCGTAATAGCAATGGACGGAATCCGGATAATTTCCGAGCTGGTAGCCGAATGTTGCTTTAATGTAATTAGTGTCAAGCACATCCGCGCCGTAAGCCTGCGCCATTTTTAGACCGTCACCTGTATTTCCTTTGCAGCCGGCGGGTGTGACTTTAGCCATCAGCGGGTTATATTTTTCCATTAATTCTTTAGAGTACTGGAATCCGCCGCTTGCAATGATGACACCTTTGAGTGCTCTGATATTTAAAACTTCAGAGCCCTTCCTGGCTCGGACGCCTACAATTCTTCCTTCATCCCAAATTAGCCTTTCCGCCGGTGTATTAAACAAGAAGGGGACATCCTGCTGATCTTTGACATAGGTAAAAATTTGAGTCAGCAACTTTGAAGGAGGGTAATATAAATGCGCCCTCGGCACACTCATTCCGGAGACAGCATTGACGGACTTTGGTCTTGCCCCGAGAGTGTTGTGAATGAAATTGAAAACTTCTCGGATACTTTTGATGTGAGCTTCGACAAGAGCCGGATCGTTTTTATTTTGACCGACTTTTAGCATTTCTTTTTTAAATAGTTCTTCGCTGTCCTTAATTCCTTTTTCTCTTTGGATTGGGCTGTCAGCGATAGAGAGCTGGCCGCCGCAAACTGCGCTGGACCCTCCCGGGAAAGCCAATTTTTCCAAAACGACAGGTTTGAGGCCCTTCTCGGCAGCATAATGAGCAGCCATCATGCCTCCGCCGCCTGCCCCGATGATAACGACATCATAGGTTGCGTCCCACTTGGCAGGAGCATTAACGGGTGTCGCTTGAGATGTCCCGGCCAGAATAGCAGCGCCTGAAAGAACAGATGTTTTTAGGATATTTCTTCGAGTTAGTTTCATGATTTCTCCTTTTCGTTTGAGCCAACGATAAAGAGCATAAGTCGAAGGACTACGCGCGTATGTGTGCAATTTACAATTGAAAAACAAGGACGGATGCAATGCTTTCAAATCTCGGGATTAGTCTTACGACGGCCGGCTTCTTGTTAACAGCCTGCCCTTTGATTTCTGCTGAACCAACTGATGTGCAGACCGCGCCCGTATATCTTTACGGAGTTGAATTTACTCGGCCCTCATTCGAGCTCAAAATTGCCAAAGAAACCTATGAGGTTATTCAGAAGTCTATAGAACCGAGGAAACTCATTGTAAGAAACGTTACTACCTCCGGATTGGATGAGGCCATCAAGGAGAGAAAAGCCGATATTGTGATTGCCAACAGCGGTATTTATCGACGTTACTTACAGAATGGATGGAGAGACGTCCTGACTTTGGCAACCGGCGTTCAGCCCAATCCCGACCAAGCTGTCGGAAGTTTGATTTTGGCTAATAAAAAGCTCGGGATCAATACGATTGAGGACTTAAAGGGGCACTCGATTGCCTTAAATACGCCTTCAGCTTTTCAAGGAACACTCACCATCAAGAAAGAGTTATTGGATCGCCACTATGATCCGGATACCTTTTTCTCCAAAATTCTCTACCTAGGCACAAATCCCCAGAAACGTCTGGAGGCCGTAAGAAACGGAGAAGCCGACAGCACATTTCTCAGTGTTTGTTATGCGGAACGGCACAAGAGAAAGACGGGCTTTGATTTAACGGAAGGATTGGATGCCGTGGGAGTCAAGCCGAACTTATCTTCCCATTGTTTAACATCAACGGACCTTTATCCGAATTTTTCTCTCCTGGTTTCTTCGAACTTAAGTTCTCAGATGATTCGTCAAATTGCAGAGAATCTCTTGAGAATTAGGCCTAATGCTGATGGAGAGTATTGGACATTCGCAAGCGATTACGATCCGGTAGACAAGATGTACGAAGCTCTAAAGGAAGGCCCCTATCAGCACCTTAAAAGTTGGACGCTGACAAGAATTTGGAATGAATTTAAAACGCTGATCCTGTTGCTAATTCTCTCCCTTTTTTTCGCTATTTGGCATATTTATGCCACCGGAAGAGCAGTCTACAAAGCCACCAACGACATCCTCCAAGCCACACAGGATCAAAAGAAAAAAGCCGAAGAGGTTCAATCTATTAAAGATGCATTGGTGGTTTCCAGTCTTTCAAGTGTTATCGCTCACGAGTTGGGTCAGCCTCTAGCGGCCTGCCTTTTCTACGCTAATAGTTTAGACAAGCTTCTGAAGAATTGGACAGACGCGAAAAAGACGATTGCCTCAGAAGCTACGGACTCCCTGCAGCAACAGTTAACTCGCATTACAGAAATTCTGGGAGTTGTTCAAGATTATGCGACCAAGAGGAAAAGTAGAAAAGAGTTCATCTATCTTAATGATTCCATAACTAAAATCGTCGCTAACTTCGTTCGCTCACAGCCAGCCTCAAAAAAATTATTCCGTTTGGACCTGTGTAAGAATGACCATAAGGTCTGTTTTCCTCAGCTTGAGTTTGAAATTGTGATCAGCAATCTGGTTAGGAATAGCTATCAGGCACTAAAGGACAGATCCGACCGGGAGATCCGAATTAGTACAAAAAATTCGAGATCCTCGGGCTTCGAAATTTGCATTACCGACAACAGCGGAAAGTTCACAGAAGAAGTACTCTCTCAATTAGAGTGGCCTTTAGTCTCAAAAAAAGAAGAAGGTATGGGATTAGGCATAAGCATCGTCAAATCCATTCTTAGGCGGCATGGAGTCGGAGTGAAATTTCAAAGATCCGACGATAATAATCTAGTGTGCATAATCACCGTCTTCCCCAATGAAAAAAACGAAAATTCCGGAGGAGAGAATGAATAAAAGTGCCCTCATTCGAGTTGTCGATGATGACGAAGCATTATTGAAAGCCATTAAATTTTCGTTAGAGCTTGACGGTTTTTCTGTAGCTACCTATGGTTCAGCTGAAGCTTTTTTAGAGAATGACGATCTGGAAAGGTCCGGCTGCATAATTTTGGATTACCAAATGCCGGGGCTTAACGGGATAGAGGTCCAAAGACTCTTATCCGAGCAAGAGACAATACTTCCCATTATCTTTCTTACCGCACACGCAGACGTGAATATGGTTATCGGGGCTTTTAAGGGAGGTGCATTTGATTTTCTTCGCAAACCGGTTGTACCTGAACTGTTGACTCAGGCAATAGAAAAGGCCGTTGAAGAAAATGAACAGACAATCGAAAAACTAAGGGAATCGGCTCCCGAGAAACGCTATGAGCATCTCTCTGAACAACAAAAGCAAGTCGCTAAGCTTATCGCCAGAAATTTAACGAGCTCCGTAATCGGAGAGCGTCTGGGTAAAAGCCGAAGAACTATAGAGAGACACCGGGCTAATGTGCTGCATTTGCTTGGCGTTTCAACTCCCTCGGAATTAAAGGATTTTCTTATAGCTATTAATAAATTCTAATTTCGCCCGGCGAATATTCTGGAGGACGTTAGATCTCCTCCCTTTCTGCGCGCACAAATCATTCATCAACGCATGTATCTTTTTTCATGGACACCTCGTTAAAAATTTTCTTTTGATAGCTAATAAGTCTTAATCAAGCCATCGATTTTTCGTCTAACGACAACCTACATGAAACCTAATAAGAAGTACTTTTATTCCCAAGCAAATCATTAAGCAACGCGGAAATCCTCTCCGTTATTAGACTTTTCGGAAGGCTTCTCCTGCAGAAGCCTTAATAGGCGGCAAGAACGTACCCTTTTTAAAAATTAATTAATCTTCCGCCGCATGGGCGGACTGAATTAATTCGCTGATTGTGTGCACTTGAAGTTTTTTAAAGGCCCGCGCGCGATGAACTTCCACTGTGCGTGTACTAATTCCAAGTCTCTCTCCGATTTCTCTGTTCAACAAGCCCTTAATAAGTAAAGATACGATTTGCGTTTCGCGCTCAGTTAATTCCTTGTATCGTTCTTTGATTTCTTCGTGATCAAAGGAAAGTCCTCGCTTGATTAGATCAAGTTTGACAGCTCTAGAAATGACCGGAACGAGCTTGTCTTCTTGAACAGGCTTGGTGAGAAAATCAACAGCTCCCTCATGAAGCGTTTTCACAGCCATTTCTATATCACCGTGTGCCGAAAGAAATACGATCGGAATTTGCCGCAAGTGCTGCTTGAGTTCACCTTGTAGTTCGATTCCGGTCATTTCCGGCATTCGTACGTCCAGGATCAGGCACCCCGGAATTTCCGGGTCATCGTTGAGAAGAAAATCTGCGGCACTGTAATAATCGGCAACTTCCCAGCCCTCCGACTCTAACAAAAACCGAATTGCGGCTCTCAGGTCAGAGTCATCATCGACGATACGAACTAATACCTTTATTTCTGAGTTTGGCATGCAAATCCGTCCTTTGCCAAAGGGAAGCTGACTGTAACCGTCAGACCAACGTCGCTGTTTCGCTTGAAACAAATCTTTCCTTGATGAGCTTCCACAATTGTTTTAACTATCGTCAAACCGAGCCCCATCCCGTTTTCCTTGGTTGAGGTCAGCGGAACCTTAAGTTTCTCAAATTCTTCTTCCGAAAGGTTTCTGCCTTTGTCTGAGATCGAGATTTCAACTTTGTTATCCGCCCACGTTACTGAAATTCGTATAGGTTCCGATACATTTCCCTGAGCTTCCGAAGCGTTTCTCAGAAGATTTACGATAACCAGTTCCAATTCCAAACTATCTGCCCAAACGAAAGAGTCTGTTTGGAATTCGGTTTTAACCTTGACGCTTCCGTTTTTCGAAGTTTCAAAGTTCTCTACCGCAATTTTGGCAATCTCCGCGGCATCGATCAGTTCGTGTTTTGTCTTCTTCTGCTTGGCGTAGCTTCGGACCTTTTCGATAATGCTCTCCATTTTGACGCACTGCTTATCAATGAGGCTGAAGGCAGAAACAATTTTGGAGTTTTCCTTCGTGTTTTCAAGCCCTTCTATGACCCTCAAGCCTCCTCTTGTATACATCTGAATGGTGGCCAGAGGCTGACGAAGTTCATGCGAAATGATGCTCGACATTTGACCGATTGCGCCCATCTTTTGAAGGGAATCCAATCGCTCGGAAGCGCTCTTTGCTCTTTGCAGCAGCTGGGTTTGGGATTTGTGGGCAAGCTCGAGTTCTTCGGTTTTGCGTCTTACTAATATTTCGGTTCTGAATCCGTGCGCGATCAATCCGAAAATGCAAAGAAGAAACAAGGCCAAAAACGGCCAATAGGTGCTCAAAAATCTGTTGACAGTCCATTCCCGCAGATAGTACCAAGGTCCGAGTTTGAGGTCTTTGAAAAGGGAGTCTACGCCGTGGTAGTTTGATGCCAGCCCCCAAAAGGCGCCCTTTTCCGTCGGGGAAATAGCCAAAAGGACTTGGAGCACTTCTTTGGCTTTCTCCGGAGAAATATGCCTTGTTGTTGAAATAGTCCATGAAGGATAAAGGTCCGTGGAGTGAGAACAGTTAAGCTCCTTTTTTCGATCTCCGATAATCCTCAACTGGTTAGGATCTGTCTCCTTCGGATCAATCATGTCTTCGAAGTAGCAAAGCCTTAAGAAACCGACATCGGCTTTCCCATCCAAGACTGCCTGCACGACTCCCTTCATTTTCTCTCTTTCCCCGGTGAAAATTGTTTTGGAGAAAAAACGTTCAGGGTCGTAGCCGGCCTTAAAAATTTCGTACAAGCCGATTTGGTATCCGGAAAATCCCGTCGGAGAATTAGCAGCGAGAATTTTTCCCTTCAGATCCTTGATGCTCTGAAGGTCAGTCCGGTCATTCCGAACGATAAATGCGGTGCCTTCGCTGTGATTCGGATCTGGGAATCTCGGAGAGGCAAGTGCCACGAGATCTCGGACTCCTTCAGAGGACATCCGGCGGTAAAGACCCGCGCTGGAAAGAAAAATATCTACTTCGCCCTCTTTGATCGCCTCTACTAAGCCGTCCAACGAATAGTGAACAATCCGAAAATTTTTCGGACCGAAGTGGTCCGTAAGCACGCGTTCAGTTTTGAGAATCAGGTCCTCGTTGACGTTCGGAACGCGGGAAGAAACGCCTAGTGTAATTGTGTCGTTAGAAGCTTGAGCGCAGGGTATGATTGCGCTCAAGCTCAAAGTCAATATCAATCGTTTTGATCGTGTCAAAAAGCTCATTTCGGCATTTCGAATTTGAACTGATGACATTCCGCACAAGCTAAAGTCTGCTGCTTATGAACGCCGTGGCATTCTCTGCAGTCTAAATCGCCGAGGTGGTTGGCATGAACATTGTTGGGTGTCATTTTGGCAGTTCTGGCGGCTAACGCCTCATAATTGCCGTGACACTCCTGACATTTTGCAGTCTTTACACGCTTAGCCGGCGGAGTCTCCGTATGACAGGCCTGACACGTGACACTTTTGCTCATATGCGCTTGTAAAAGAGCATCGTCGGCGCAAAAAGCGCTCGAAGAGGAAAGCGCCAAAATAAGAGCCAAATACACAAATCGCATGATTTCACCTGTTAGTACGACTCTCGAAAGAGCGTTTACCCTCCGATAGCTAAGGAGGGCAAACAGTTTTAACGGGAATTAGCCTTGTTTAGCACCGGCTCGAGCCGCTGCTTGTTCGCCTGCGATTCTTCCCCAAATAACGGCAGCTGTCAGCTGAGAGCCGACGATATAGTCATGGTAGAAAATACCGCCGAGCGCATTTCCGGCTGCGTACAGACCCGGAATCGGTTTGTCGTCGTTATTTAAGACTTCCGACTTAGCTGTAATCATCGGGCCGCCGAAAGTTGCAGTCATGCCGCCCTGGAACGGGAATGCCATGAAAGGTCCCTTTTCGATCAGACGCGGTTTTTCGAGGGTGTTCGGAGGTGTCAGCGTGTTGGCTTTGCCTGCCTTCACTGCATCGTTGTATTCCTTAATGACAGAAACAACCTGCTCAACCGGAAGATTGGCGGCTTTGGCCATTTCTTCAATGGTGTTGCCAGTATAAATCGGAGCCTTCGCTCTCTTATAACGGTCGATACGGGCTTTAACTGTCGGAACATCGACAACCTGGCTGTCAATGATGATGAAAGCCCAGTTGTTCGGAATGATCTTCGGCATCTTCTGTGCTACGGAGACGTAAGTCTCGGCTTCGTCCAGGAATCTGGTGCCGTCTTCTTTAAGCAGAACGCCGTAGTTAACCATTGTGGAAGGATTAGCGCGTGTGGGTCCGTGGATAGGACCGGCATGGAACTGGTCCATATTGACGTACTTCGGATTGAAAGGCATTGTCAGAGTGATGTTTTCGCCCTGAAGAACGTTGGATCCGCGAATCGGCATCCAAGCAACGTCACCGTCCATGTAGCGGCATACCATTTCTTTGTTGGCATGGAAGCCGCCGGTGCAGATGACTACACCGCCTTTAGCCATGAAGTCAACGGCTTCATCATCCTCATTGACGGCTCTGCAGCCTAAAACATGCAGACGGTTGTCGCCGATCAAAGAAATTACTTTGGTATTAAAGAGAACTGGGATCTTCTTAGCTTTAACAGTGTCGAGCATCTGTTTGGAAAGCTGAGCTCCACCCGGTTTGAGCTTGCCGTCAACCACGTGACCGCGGTTCAACCCCGGGAATACTTCCACAACGATGGGTTTGAATTTGACGCCGCATTCATCTGTCAGCCACTGAATAGCGCTTCCGGACATTTCGCAGTACTGACGGGTTAGAGCTTTGTCGCCGCGCTGCTGGGAGACGATCATCATGTCACGATAGAAATCGTCGATCGTGTCTTGAAGTCCCTGCGCTTTCTGGACATAGGTGTTGGTGGCGTTGAAGTGACCGCCGGCAAAAATCGTGTTGCCTGCCGGACGGGACATCTTTTCCAAAATAACGACTTTAGCGCCCTTATCGGCAGCTTCAAGAGCAGCAGCCATGCCTGCGCAGCCGCAGCCGATGACAACAACGTCATATTCTTCAGTTTTGACAGGAGCAGCAGCTTGGGCCTGTACTGCAACAGGGATCACAGAGGCACCTGCGGCAGCCATTCCGAAAATGCTTCCTTTGAGCAATCCGCGACGGTTAATACCGGTCATATCATTCTCCTTGGTTTTGTGAGCCGCTTATTGTTAAGCGGTTATGTTAATTCTAGGTTTAGACGATACGTACGTATCCCCCAAAAAAGAACGATCGCTATCCCTAATTGCCTACCCGATTATTAGTAAGGCAGAGCGGCCGGTGTATCCCTTTTAACCGAACACAATTTGTGTGATAGCGATTGCACCCGGATCGATAAGCTAAACGGATTCCGCATATAGATTGATTTCTGCTGTTGACCTAGGATTACTGTGTAATTTATCGATATAAAAATAATTTTATTTTTATTAGTTTATCCTATATAAATAAATAGTTAGTTAATTCATCTAACTTCGATTTTCTGTTTTTTCATTAGCGTAATCAGCAAATTTATCGATAAAAAAGACTCTCTAAACTTTAATTAAGGAAAGAAATTTTCCGGGATCAACCTGATCATTCTTTTGGAGAAATATATGTCTAACAAAATGTGGGGAGGACGATTCGCTGAGGTTCCTCCTAAATT
The DNA here is from genome assembly GCF_057870745.1 of Parasutterella sp. Classification (NCBI taxonomy): domain Bacteria; kingdom Pseudomonadati; phylum Pseudomonadota; class Betaproteobacteria; order Burkholderiales; family Sutterellaceae; genus Parasutterella; species Parasutterella sp. The sequence goes on from NZ_DBMALT010000040.1 coordinate 13,149, forward strand.
CGTCGAAGAATTCGGAGCCGTCATCAAAGTCGAAACCCGCTTATGCCCGTATGACATTCAGGGCAGTCTCGCTCATGTCACGATGCTGGGCGAAACCGGCATTCTGAAAGCCGAAGACGTCGAAAAAATTAAAGAAGGTCTGAAACTCGTCGGCAAAGAAATCGAAGAAGGCAAGTTTACTTTTAATGCCGAAGATGAAGACATCCATATGGCAATTGAAAAACGTCTGACGGAACTTATCGGACCGGCCGGAGGAAGACTGCACACAGGTAGAAGCCGAAACGATCAGTGCTGCGTAGACAGCTATCTCTATTTCCGCGACGCTGCCAAAGAATGTCAAAGATTAATTGTTGAAATCCAAAAATCCCTTTACGAACAGGCAGAAAAGAATTTCGGTGTGATTATGCCGGGCTTCACTCACCTGCAAGTCGCTCAGCCCGTCTTGGCTTCTCATTGGCTGATGGCTTACTTCTGGATGCTCAAACGCGATTACGCGAGACTTCAGGGATTCCTTGACCGCCTGGTCGAGTGCCCCCTGGGCGCCGCGGCTTTAGCCGGGACAGACTTCCCGATCGACCGTTGGTCTACCGCCAAGCAGCTGGGATTTGAAAAGCCCACCGAAAACAGTATCGACACGGTTGCCGACCGAGACTACTGCATTGAATTCGCGTCTATTGCCGCGATGAACTACATGCACCTGTCGAGACTATGCGAAGAAATCATCATATTCGCAAGCCAAGAGTACAAGTTTGTCGAGCTTTCCGACGACTTTACGACGGGCTCTTCCATCATGCCGCAGAAGAAAAACTGCGACTTTGCTGAATTAATTAAGGGTCGCACCGGCCGCATGTACGGCTACCTGCAGGCCATGCTCACCATGATGAAAGGTATTCCGCTTGCCTACGACAAAGACATGCAGGAAGACAAGTTCTTGTCTTATGAAACGATTGATCTCTGGCAGAGCACGATGAAAGTTATGGCGCCGATGGTCCGCAAGATGAAAATCAACGGCAAACGCACTTATCAGGCGGCTTCCCACGGCTTCTCTACGGCAACTGATATGGCCGACTACCTCGTTAAGAAAGGCATGCCGTTCAGAGACGCTCACCGAGTCGTCGGTCAGACCGTCAGAGACTGCGTTGAAAACGACAAGACTTTTGATGATCTGACGCTTGACGAATTTAAGGCTCAGTCCGAACTCTTTGACAAGGATATTTTCGAGGACATTTCTCTTGAACACTCCGTCGGAGCGAGAAAGTCTTACGGCGGCACGGCACCCGAAGCAGTCAAAGTGCAGATGCAGCATGCCGAGGAGTTCTTAGATAAAGCCCACAAAGACTTGGAATAAACCCAAAAATGTAATTTAGAACGTTAGCCCTTAAGCCTCAACATGACCAAAGCAGTAAATACAAAACAAGTTCAGCCCCTAGTCGCTCTTGGGATCCTCTTTTCTTTATTAAGCGCGATTACGTATGGTCTAAACCCCATATTTGCGAAACTTGCTTATTCGTGTGATTTATCAGGCATCGAAATCCTGCATGCCAGATTCATATTTGCGGTCGTCGTGTTAGGGCTTATGGGGCCGTTCCTTCAGAAAGATTTTTATCGGTTCAGCAGATCACTGATAAGAAAGTCGCTATTCATAGGACTCTTGATACTGCTCCCCTTGAATCTTCTCTATGTCTACGCTCTCAAGGATATTCCGGCATCCATGATGAGCTTGATCACTTATGTCTACCCGTTAATCATTTTGGCAATCAACGGCCTTATTTTCCACAAAAGTATCCGGGCGAATCAGATTGTATCCATTACGTTTATTCTTCTAGGGTGCCTCTGTATTTTCTCGGATGCCTTTAAGGCCAATATCACTTACACGGCGCTGGGCTTAGGTTTTCTTTCGACCTTCATGTATGCCGTATATCTGCTGTCGCTTCAGCAGCTGGCGACGAATGTGTCTGCGTACCAAATCACTTTTTTAACCCTTCTATTTTCAACTATCGGACTTTGCTTCCTTCATAACCCTCTGTTTATCCTCAGGTTCGATGCCATGCAGCTTGGGACGACGTTCGGTTACGGCGTTGTTTCTACCGTCCTGTCCACCATTTGTGTCTCCAGAGCCGTTCAGCTCTTGGGCGCAACGCAAGCCGGAATCTTTTGCTCTTTCGAGCCTGTCTTCACGATCGGATTTGCGGCCCTATTGTTAGGAGAAAGCATCCCTGCCTTCCGTTTGGTGGGAATGGTTTTTCTGATCCTGGGCATCGTCATTCCCAATCGAGCAGCGATATTCAAGATTTTCGAAGCAAAGTTCATCTCATAGGAGAACAACGATGGACATGATGTTTTGGATGGAACTAGCCGTCGTCATTATTGCCATCTTCATCGGTGCAAAATGGGGCGGTGCCGGTCTCGGCGCAGCCGGCGGTATCGGTTTAGGCGTTTTAGTATTCGGTTTCGGTATGCAACCGGGTGCGCCTCCCGTCAGCGTGCTGCTCATCATCACAGCCGTCATTACCTGCGCCTCGATTTTGCAGGGCTCCGGCGGCTTGGATTTCTTGGTGAGCATCGCAGAAAAGCTCTTAAGGAGAAATCCCAAGAACATCACTTTCATGGGCCCGCTGGTCTGCTACCTCTTTACACTCTTCTGCGGAACCGCATATGTGGCTTTCTCGGTCTATCCCGTGATTGCCGAAGTTGCTATCGGAGCCAGAGTGCGTCCCGAACGTCCCCTGACAATGTCCGTGATCGGTGCTCAGTCCGGCATCACCGGCTCTCCGATGTCGGCAGCAACCGGTGCCATGATTGCCCTCTTGGCGGTTAAAGGCGTTACACCTTTGCAGATCTTCTCCGTCGCCATTCCGGCCTGCCTCTTAGGCGTGCTGATCGGCTGCGCCTTCATGTTCAAAAAAGGTAAAGAATTGGCTGACGACCCCGAATTCCAGCGCCGCGTTATGAGCGGAGAATTCCAGGACAAGCCCATCAATACCGACAGCCGCAACTACTCTTCCAGCGCTAAGAAAGGCGTGATCGTGTTTGCCTTAGGTATTCTTGCCGTCGTCTTCTTCGGCTCCTTCCCCGACTTAATGCCGTCTTGGGAAAAGGCCGGAAAAGTCACACGTCTTTCCATTCCGAACATGGTCCAAATCGTCATGCTTTGCTGCGCCGGCTTGATCATGGTGATTGCCAATGTCTCTCCGAAGAAGCTCGCCGACGGTTCCGTCTTCCGCTCAGGTTTAATCGGCATGGTCGCAGTTTACGGCGTGTCTTGGTTAACGGCTACTTTCTTCAATTTCTACAAACCGATGTTTGTTGCCGAGTTCGGAAACATGATCCAGGGCGCACCAATCCTTTTTGCGGTTGCCTTGTTTATTTTGTCAGCAGTGCTCTTCTCTCAGGGCGCAACCGTAACGGCATTAGTTCCGATGGGTATCGGCCTCGGAATCTCTCCGGCAGACTTAGTCTGGATGTTCCCGGCTGTCAGCGGTTACTTCATGATTCCTGCGGGCGGTGCCATCATCGGCTGCGTAGCCTTTGACCGAACAGGAACAACTCAGATCGGTAAGTTTGTGTTTAACCACAGCTACATGCTCCCCGGAATTGTGACGACTCTTAGCCAGTTGGCTATCGGCTACGTCATTTCCAAATTCGTTTTCTAACGAATATAGAGCATCAAAGAGCCGGAACGAAAACTTCCGGCTTTTTGTTACTTACAATGATTTAAAAAATTTGGAGCTGTCATGCCACTTTCTCCGCAATCTAAAGAATTCTCTAAAGTTGAAAGATACCTTTTTCGAACCCAGCCCCAGCCGGGAGATAAGGTTGCCGGAGAAGACGAACTGATTCAAGCTTTGGGCTTGACTCGTTATAAGGTTCGGCAGGCGCTCGACCTCTTGGTCCAGATGGGCGTTTTAGAAAGAAAAAAGAAGCGCGGTACGTTTGTCAAAAGACAAGCGACCAACGACATGACCTACAACATTCTCGAGCAGCTTAAGTTAGCCGGCTTTGACGAGCTGGAATTCAACGAGGCGCGGCTCATGATTGAGCTCTCGGTTTTGCCTTTTGTGATCCGAAGACTCACGCCTGCCACTCAGGCTCAAATGAGAAACTTGGTCAACGGAATTAGGCTCAATGCCGGAGACCCTTTGAAAGCCGATGCGATTCTGATGGATTTCCACCTATTGATGCTTCATTGCTGCGGAAACCGCGTCATGGAAGTCTTTGCCAATGTCGTCAGAACCTACTTTCAATCCACTAAGAGTTTAGTCAAAGACATGCCGAAGGAATTTTTTGAGGAGAAGGCCACACTTCTTGAAGGATTTTTAAAGGCGTTAAACCGCAACGACCTTCCTGAGGCAACCGAGTTGCTGAGACAGTCGATCGAAGCAAAACCTTCTGCCTTGAAGGAATAGACGCGCCCTCCCGCCGGACTATTTTCCCCGGCAGGAAGATCGCCCTTTTTCGCAACTTTTCTTACTGCTGTTTTCTTTCCATCAGTTTTCTGGCCCAGAGTCTCACCAACTCTATTGAAACCGGTCCCTTCCGAATAAAGTCCTCAAGTAAGCGGGAAAATCTTATCTGTGCGATCACCGGGCTCACGGAGACACCAACGGCGCACTCCCTCATGAACTTCATGACTTTTTCTTTGTCGATGGTTTTCTTCAATGAATCAAATCTGCCATAGGCATTTAGGTTCCCGTCGGTGACGGAAGAATTGATGAAGTCAACGAGCTGCTTTTTATCTACTCCTGTGATTTCGACAAATTGATCAATTTGCTCTTCTTTTTGATCCTTAAGATATTTTTCGAGAAGGTTTTCCAGTGTTTCATTTCCTTGGACGACGATTTCTCCGCTTTTTATTTTCGCGAGAAGATAGTCGGCGGCCGCCTGTTGCTCTCTTGATAGCAGACAGTAGTGCCCATGAATCTCGTTTAGAAGGCTCTCCAGGTGATCTTCAGGATCTTTATCTTGGACGGCCTTTAGAAACACCTTGAACCGGCTCTCAATATAATCCAAATCAATTTTGAGGGAATTTATGTTGAGCTGACCATCAATACTTTCCAACGGGCTCTCTTCCGGCCTGGTTATCGGATCCGAAATCGTTCCGGCTAATGCCTCTTTTAATCGCAGCAAGAGGACTTCATACAGCGTCTTGGTTAGCCCGATATGAACGCCTCTGGCTTCTCCGTCATCTTTAAACGTGTAGTCCTGTTTTTCTAATCTGTATCCCTGAACGGTTGCCAAACGAATCACCGACATTAGCTGAGACATTTCTTTAATGAATTTATTTTTGTCTTCTTCCGCCGGCGGAACTTTGCTGAAGTCCTCTATACCGGCAGCCGCGAAAATATTGACGATCTTTTTAAGTATTTCATTGAGATCAAAGAGATTTTTCTCAAGCTTGTCAGCAAAAATTCCTGCGGAGTGACCGTTGGTGTAAAGCTTTACTGCTTCTGCCACTCTGTTGTCCATCGTGAAAGGTTTTCTGTAATAGCGAATCCTTCCGAAATCTTTATCATCGTCCAGAAGCCGATTCGTCCGGGAAAAAGCCTGGATTAAGCCCTCGTATTGAAGCATCTTGTCGAGAAAAAGCGTGTTGACCCACTGAGAATCAAAGCCAGTCAGCATCTGATCAACAACGATAAGAATGTCTAACTGTTTACTCCTATCTTTGTCTATCCCGCGATAATTTTCCTTATGAGAAAGTCTCTCAGCAATATCTCTTTTGAAGTCGGAATCTCGCTGTAAAGACAGACCAAAATCCTCATTGTATTTCGCATGGATTTTGTCAACCCATTGAGTCTTATCAAGCTTAGAGTGATTAATTTCCTGATCACCGTCCGAATTATCAATAGAGGGGTCAAACAAAGCAGTAATTTTGAGCGCTTCATAGTTTGGATTTCCCTGCCTGCGCTTATCTATTTCCTTTTGAAAAAGATCCCAGTAAGCAATCGCGTCTTCGATGCTTGAAGTCGCAAAAATAGCGTGGAATTGTTTTTCCGTTCCGAACGGATGGGTTAGTTTTGGGAAGTCATCAAGGATATTTTTGACGACTATGTTTCGATGCTTTTCCTGCTTATATTGTGCGTCGGGAATGAATGATTCAATTCCCTTTATTATCTTTCCTTCGCTGTTAACGGACTCTCCCATGGGGAGAGCCATGACCTCGTTAAAGACGTCTTTTTTCTTTTTGTCTTCAATTAGGTCCTTTTCGTCTTTAGCATCAGCTGCCCGCATAGCGACTTGCTGACGCAGTTCTTGCTCTTGAAACGTAGAAACTCGGTCTATCTGGAAGCCTAGGACATTCTTATCTCTTATAGCTTCGGCAAGCGTGTAAATGTGAATCGTGTCTCCGAAGATATCGCTGGTAGTAGCTCCGACTTTTTTATTGGTTTCGGTAATCGGCGTTCCGGTGAAGCCGAAATAAGTTGCTTTGGGGAAATTATTGCGGATATCTTGCAGCATATCTCCGAATACCGATCGATGGCACTCGTCGATAATGAATACGATTTCTTTTTTCTGTAATTTTTCCAAGTCCGGCAGAGAAATAGTCCCACCTTCCTTGATCCGGCTCATTTTTTGGATGGAGGTAACGATAAGTCCGTTGGAACCGGTCCCTTTGTCTTTAAGTTTTGCAATGAGTTCCGCCGTGGAATCCACAGTGTCCACGCTGTCATCGACCAGGGACATATTGTTATAGGCAGTATGCGACTGAGTCCCTAGCTCAATTCTGTCTACAAGAAAGACGACCTTATCCACCTTTCCGGAAGAAGCAATGAGCTGGGCGGCTTTAAAACTCGTCATCGTCTTGCCGGAACCTGTCGTGTGCCACACAAATCCGCCTTTGCGGTAATTGTCTACATAGACTTCGTTCTTTTTTTCTTCTTCGTAGTACCGATGAGAGATGCCGTCGGCTGCGTAATATTGGTAGCTTCTCATTACCTTGAGAATATTGTCTCCTCTGTCGGCAACCGTAAAGAAGCCCACCATCTTATGCGCCATCGGAATAGACAAAAAGTCTTCGGCGATCTTCCGCCAATCGCTAACAATATTATTTTTTTCGTCCGCCCAGTGGAAGACAAATTTAGGGTTGATCGGTTTACTGCCCGGATGAGCGAAATAACTCATCTCGTTTGGATTCATCGCGACGAAAAATTGAACAAGCGAAAAAATACCTTTACTGAAAATACCATGCCTTAAATAACGCTGGATTTGATTTTTTGCATCATGAATGTCAATGCTATTAGCTTTTAATTCAATGTGAATAACCGGCATCCCATTGATAAGGAGCATGATATCTCCTCTTTCCTTTTTGGAAACGTCGCCTTCAAAAATAGGCTGTTCGGCGATTTGATAGCGGCTTCTTCCTCCGGCAATTTGATTATGATCAAATATGACTAAAGAAACGTATTCCGAAAGCTGAGGCGCTTCCGGATTGTCTCTCAGAATTGACATAGAGGAGCCATTAATAAAAAGATTTTTATCAAGCGGTAGAGGTGAGCTGTCCACTTGCTTGAGAATTTGATCCATCTCGGAATCTGATAACGGAACGCCATGCAGGACATCACGATTATTCTCAAAAATAATCTTTTTCCAATTCTCGATTAAGTCCTTTTCTGTCGGCCGATAAAAAACATCCCCCTTCCAACCTTTATTTTTCAGGGTGTTAATTAAGGCCTTTTCGAATTCTGCTTCAGATTTAAATAAACTTCCGGTCATAATCATTCTGCGTTTGAGGGTGGAAACATGTTCAGTAAAAGACTTGACTTGATCTGCTTGAGAAGGTCGGCTTGACGCTCAAGAAGAATGATGCAGTCGTCTATTTTTTGAAAAAATTCTCCGATTTTTTGTTGTTCTTCCAGGCTAGATGGCAACATAACGGGAAGACTAAGAAAATCTTGAGAAGAGACGTTTAAAAGTCCGTGATTCCTAGCACCTTCTGCTGCCCTTTCCAAAATCCAACTGTGCCAACCTGTAGTTTCAAAAAAATATGACAGGTAATTAGGATCAACATGTTGCGGATCAGTTATTGAAAAAACCAAATACAAAGTAGATAGAACCCCTTCTTCATAGTCGACCAAACGTCTAACGGCACCTACAGGAGCATCTTTAGATGTACTTCGGTTGTAGGCAAATTCCCCTTTTTTTATCAGATAGTAGTTGCTAACATCTTGGGCGGCTACTCGATTATTGAAATAAACCGTTTGATCAACAAGCCCGTGTTGCGCTGAGATGGTTAGTGGTCTGTTATTCTGTTTTTTAATATTTTTTCTTGTTATCCGTACGGCAAAATTCTGAAGTTTTTCCTGCTCCCAATCGGCGTTGAATCCCGTTAATCTTATCGCCGGCTTCGTTTCTCCATTCTTAGGGAACATTTTTTGAAGAAAAGTTGTTCGAATTTTTTGGAATCTGTTCAATTTACGCTGATGAAGAGTAATAAGCCTATCTAATGAATAAAAAAAGATGCCAATTTTCCGCTGTTCCGCGAGAGAAGGAATTTGAATATTTACTTTCCCTATTTCGTTTTTATTAATTTTTTTCGGAAATGCGATATGGAGGGTTCTCTTCCAAACTTCTTTTCTTGTAGAATTGCTTCTAAAGGAAGCATTAACAAAATAGGGATCAGTTTCTCTAAGTTTTAATAAAGCTAAACTCACATAGAATGCAACCTTTTGATTTCTTTCATAAACATTGGCTGTGCCTACATCTCCAATTCTCGTTAACAGTACATCTCCCTTTTTGGGATATACCGGAAAATCTCTAAGAAAATCTTTCTCAGAGATAAACTTACTTGACTGTAACGTTGTAATGTTTTCTACGGATAGAAAAGGAATTCCGTTACTGGTGTATCTTGGCGTCTGATGCGTTCCATCATATATTGAGGCTATTTCGTTTAACTTACGCTGTTCCCACGCTTCGGTGAAACCTTTAAAGCGAATTTTTACCGATTTGTTTTGGTTCACGGCTCTACCCCTTAATTAACTCTTGGAGTGCCTTTAAAGCCTTAGACTGAATTTCATCGGCCTGTAATTCTGACAAAAGACTGGAAAGCTCATCAGAAGTTTTCTTAATTTCTTCCTCAAGAGCAATAAACGAGGAGCTATGCTCTGCCTGTAAAGTTGAAAGTTTTTCCGAGAACTTAAAGACGAGGTCGTCCCCCATTCTCTCCCAGCTTTTTACTAACGGATAGATCCATTTATTCGTTAAGAGTTCTTCAAATTCTTCTTCTGTGAGACTTTGCTGCTTTTTCGAAGTTTCCCCATCGAGTTCTTCATAAATTTTTTTAGCTTCTTTGCGTGTCTTATCCGCTGCTGAAATTTGTGAAGCAACTTTTTTTAAGAATTCCTGAGATTCTGAAAGAGTAAGGCCGGCCTTTTCGTCTTTTGCAATCGCCTTAGAGAGGGCTTTGATTTCCTTCGGAATAAAGACTTCTTTATCTTGATCGATTGCAGAATCAAACTCAAAGTCTTCTGGAATTTCACCGTACAGTTCTTTCAACTCTTCTTTGGCAAGCTCGGCGCTCCTTTCGGCGGAACTTAGTTCTTCTAACTTAGTCGGAAAATAACGCTCCTGAATAAAAGTTCTGACAAAAGCGCCGAGTTGAAATGAAGCTTCCCCGTAGGAAGTTATTTCTTCTTTTCCTAACTCAGGATTGTTGCGTTCATCAGTTTTTTCCTGTCTTTGCTCCTCCCCGAAAACTTCACTACCGTCCTGGGAAGAGAGAGCTTCCATATCATTTGTTATTTCTGTCCAATGTTGGGAGAAGAGTTCAAATGCTTCGTACTTATCGATTAAGGGCAGTTTTTCTGCTTGTTCCAGTATTTCTGAAACAATTGATTCAAACGCCAAACTCTGAGAAATTACTTGACGCTCTGCTATAAGTTTTTGTTTGAGGAGAGGAAAAAGCGCCTTGAAAGACTCATGAACTTTCTTTTTAAATTCTATGATTGCCGGAAAATTTTCCAGGATTTCTTTCGCGTTTTCCTTTAAGACAAAATAGCCGTCTTCCCTTTGGTTGAATAATTTTTCTTTAAGCCCTTCAAACACGTTCCAAAACGGCTGTAAAGTGTCAATCTCCTTCTTTGGTATTCCGCTGTAAATTAAAGAATATAAATCCGATCTCTCCTCTTCAGAAGAAGCGATGTAACGTGGAATATTCAAGTTAAATCCGTTGTTTTCAATTTCTTCAAAAGAAACCCTACGAGAAAAACCTTCCAGCTCTTTGCGATCTTTCCATACCTCTACGGCTTTTCTAATGTCCCGCGCTCTTAATTTATTTTTTGCCGTGACTTTTTCAAATCCTTTTGAAGCATCAATAAAAAGAACGTCTTTTTGCTCTCTTGACTTCTTTAACACCATAATGATCGTCGGAATTCCAGTTCCGAAGAAAATATTGGGCGGCAAGCCAATGACAGCGTCAATTTGATTCAATTTAAGAAGCTGTGTTCTGATACGTTCCTCTTCCCCTCCCCGGAATAAAACCCCATGAGGCAAAACAATGGTGAGAATACCATCGTACTTCAGGTGGTATAGATCGTGCAGAAGAAACGCGAAATCCGCAGCGCTTTTCGGCGCTAAGCCATAATTTTGAAAGCGCGGATCAGCTGCCATGCCATCAGGGTTCCACTTTAAGGAATAAGGAGGGTTAGAGACAACTGCGTCTACTAAAAGCGGCTCATCTTTAAGCGTATTTCTTGGCCAATCATTGCGCAGCGTATCGTTGTTGCTGGTCGAAATGTTGTCTCGAATAATGCCTCTCATGACAAGGTTCATTCGAGTTAGGTTGTAAGTCGCCTCTATGATTTCTTGTGCGAAATATCTAATTGAATCTGTTGATTTTCCCTGCTTTTCAATCGCTTTACCAATGGTAATCAGGAGAGAACCCGAACCGCTTGTCGGATCATAAACAGAAATGCGTTCTCTATCTTTTAAGGAGTAAGCAACAATCTCGGCCATCAGTTCCGAGACTTCGTGCGGTGTATAGAATTCCCCCGCCTTTTTCCCGGCTGAGGAAGCGAATTGGCCGATTAAATACTCATAGATGAACCCAAGAACATCGTACCCCCCCCCGCATTTTTCATCGGAATGTTGTCTATGAGACGGGCGAGTTTAACGATCATCTGAGAGCGCGTGGCATCGTTTTCGCCAAGGCTCAAGAGGCCCGCATTAAGAGAACGAAAAATATTGGAGAACAAGGGATTTTCAAGCGTCACTAAATTAAAATTGCTCAAAGTAGCCGAAAGACTCCCGATATTCATTCCCTTATCTTTTCCCATCATTGAGGAAAACAGATTTTCTTCAGGGATGTAATAGCCGAGGTTGTCTATAAGATAAGTTTTGACGTCCTCAGCGGCCAAGTCTTCTTTAGATGCGCCCAAGTTGTCTTTGAGATATTTGACCTCGTTTTCCGAAAGGAACTTGTAAAACAGAAGTCCCAAAATAAAATCTTTATAGTTTCCGGCTTCTATTTTTCCCCGCATCTCATTGGCACCCTTCCAGATCTGGGCGGCCAGTTCTTGTTTATTCATAGTTGTTCCATCCTCTCATATTTTTGAGGAATATTAGTCGATTCGAACGGCGCATATCGAGAAAATACTGTTGTCAAGAAAAAATGTGCTTTTGACCACAATTTCTTTACGCTAGAGGATGACTACGTCTTGCTTATCACCTGAGACACCGACAGCTCTAGATTTTTGACTTCATCTCAAACAATAGCAGGGCAAAAGATTTTGGGTTCGACTCTAAAGGCGTTCCTCTTCCCGAAATTTGTGGTCTTTTTCACATATCTAATTATCCATTTTGCTCTGTCAAAGCATCGCTTTTTGGTTAAAAACAAAAATCCCGAGTACCAACTTCAATCGCCGATACTCGGGAGTTTTACTTAGCTCCCGGCCTTAATGCACTTAGCCGGAAACTTTCTGCAAGTTTCTAGAGATTAGAACTGGTAGCTATATTTAGCTTTCAGCATCTGATCCAATCTGCCGTCGTTGCCGCCGCCCACGGAATAATGAAGTCCGAAGGAGTGGCTGCCTTTAACGGCATTGACGCCGATCGTACCGTTTACCAAAGCGTTATTGGTAATACGTGCATCGAACGAATCAGAAACAGCAGTATTGCGCAAACAGACCTTATTCTTGACCTTACGATCACCAAAGTTCGGTGTCACCGTCACGTCTACGAACGGCTTGATTTCAGCGCCGCCGGCAGTCTTAATATCGGAGCTCACTGCGACACCGACCGGCAGTTCAAAGAGGTTAGCGCTCTCATTTCTATAAGAGAAGCCGCCTGCATTGAAATCGTCAACCTTGACGTGCTTGTAGCGAAGACCAACGTGCGGAGTAACCTTCACTGCCTCAGTAACAGCAAACGGTTTTTCAGCATGAATGCCAGCGACAAAGGTCTTACCGTTGGGTTTTGCCTTGTAGCCCTGAGACTTAATCTCATTTTTGCTCTGAAGATAACCGACAGAACCGATCAAGTTCACATACGGATTGGACCAAACTCCGTAGAGAGTGAAACCGAAGTAATCGATATTGTTCTTGATTCCGGCTCCGGTGTTTTGGCCTCTGAGAGAGCCCTTACCGAAGTTGGCCGCCAAGCCGGCTGCTAAACCATTACCGAAGGAGTAGTCGCTGCCGACAGTAATACCGGAGATATCACTTCTGTAGCCGTACTCAACGGAACCTGCAGAATAGTGACGAGCCTTGCTGAAAGAGCCGTTGACGTCAATCCAAAGGTCGGTGCCCTTGCGGTCATGAGCGTTGCCGGCAAGCACGGACCCGTGAGAATCGATCGTATCCAGCTGAGTGTTGGCAATATTGACAGCCATTGTCTGAGTGCCGGATGCAGTACCCATCAAAGCGATTGCGTTCAGTTTTGCCGTTGCCTGCTGAGTCGTCGCATTTGTTGTAATGGCTTCAATTCTGTCTTTTGCAAGACCGTCAGCCGTTAATGCAAAGTTCACAGAGTTCGGGATCAGGATATCTGCACCGAATACAGTTTCAGCCTTAGCGGTAACAACCTTATTGTCCACAACTTGCTTGAGCAGATTGTCTGTAGAGAATAGGTAAGTCATCATCTTTAACCGCAAAGACGGTGGTGCCTTCCTTAACTGCTGTGGCATTGAGCAGAACAACGCTGCTGCCTTTGGCTGCATCAACTTTGTCTACGACAACCAGAGGAGAAGATCCGTTATAGCCTTCAAGCGCCTTGATGAGGACTTTTCCGTCGGAAGCAACGGTCAAAGTATTTGAGGAAGCTGCACGTGCGTTGTCGGCGTTTGCGTTTAGTGCGCCCACATTAATGGATCCGGCAACAGTCGTTCTGGGGGCTTCAAGTACAACAACAAGAAGGTGAACCTCGTCCAGATGCCGATCGGTGTCGCATTCAACGCCGACGTTAAGGCCTCGTGCGGTGCCGTCATCAAACCCTTTGTTGATGTTTCTATAGTTCCGGCTATCGGCCACAGAAAAGTCAAAAACTCTTTCGGTTTGGCTGACGGAAGCGCAACCGACAAGCTTGAAACCCGTATCGCCAACAATGCGCTCTTCCAGGGCAAAGTTGGTGTGGAAAGCGCCTACAAGAACCACAGCTTCAGTCTGAACTATGGTGTAGGTACGGGTAACAAGGGCCGCGTCGATCAGGCTCTTCAGGCCAGATACCGCTACAGCTTCTAATCCTGAGAAGCAGAGAGGAGCCTCAGCGCTCAGTTGAGACTTCTCCGCTCTTCTTTGTTTGGACCTCGTTTCCAAACTTTGTAAGAATACAGACAAAATGCCGCAGCAGCCCTGCGGCATTTTTCGGTGTGCTCGGCATGAGCATTCTCTATAGGGTGAAAGTCCCGAGTCTGCCCGCTAGTGGGAAAGACTAGCGAACCCCAAGGTGTCTGCAGTGATGCAGAAG
>NZ_DBMALT010000041.1:0-26587 GCF_057870745.1 Parasutterella sp.
ATTTTTACTATCGGAGTTGAGGAAAGAAGTTTTTCGGTAAATATCTCTAAACGGGATCCATTGCCGTTACTCAAAGATCAATACTTACTCTGAACAGAGCCAAGTTAAAAAATAATCGCATCCTAACGCGGCAGCACAGGTTCTGAATGTTCTCAAAAAGTAAGAGGATTATTTTCTCCATCGGACATTTCGTGAAAAAATTTTGACTAGGCACCTAATTTTGTAATTGTGAGGAGAGGCTGGGATTGTGCTAGAGCTTCAAATTAAAGACCTTTGCGTAGGTTATAACGGGAAAGAAATACTCCACAATATTTCCTTAGATATTGAGAACGGATCGTTCATAGCGATAGTTGGCCCGAGCGGTGCTGGCAAAAGCACGCTTTTAAAACAAATCAACAGACTAGACCCTGGAAAAACCGGCGGTTCGATTCTTTGGCGAGGGAAAGACGTTGACGATTACGATGTTCATGAGTTAAGACGAAATTTGGCTTATGTGTTCCAAAAGGCTGTGATGTTTAATGGAACAACGGAAGAAAACATCAAACTTTCTCTTAAGTACGGTCATGAATTTAAACCGGATGAAATAGAGGCTCTCTATCAGACGGTCTTGGAAGAAGCAAGTATCTCTCAAGACATCTTGGATACCCCTGCCCAGGACTTATCCGGCGGCCAGCAACAGCGGGTAGGAATTGCTCGTGTACTGCTGATGGGATCTCCTGTTTTGCTTTTAGATGAACCGACAGCATCTTTGGATGTAGAGACCAGCAATAAATTCTGCCAAACTTTAAAGCAGCTAAAAGGAGGTCCGGCGGCCAAGGACGGCAAAAAACGGACTTTCTTAATGATTACGCATCGGTTGGAGGAGGCGAAATTTTTAGCAGATAAGATTTTGATGATTGAAGCCGGACACATTGTGGAATATACAGACTGCGAAACTTTTTTTACACATCCTCAAACGCAGCGAGCAGCTGAGTTCCTTAAAGCGCAGGCTTTGTAAAATACCAGCAGCTGCTACAGGACCTGTCTTCTTTGGCAGGTCTTTTGTTTCTGGCAGTATTCCGACAAGGAGGACGACTGGCAGAAGAACGTCATCAAATGTCGTAAGACGATCCAAAATAACAATGAACGGTCAATTTATCTCAAAGGAAAACAACAATGAGACTTCTTCATACCTCTGACTGGCATCTTGGAAAAAGATTATTCGATAAAGAACGTTATGACGTTTTTGAAAAATTCTTAGCGTGGTTGCTGAGTACGATCCGACAAGAACGGGTGGATACGTTAATTGTTGCCGGTGATATTTTTGATACCGCAGTCCCGACGAACAAAAGTCTCAGACTCTATTACGACTTTTTATCTCAGCTGACGAGCAGTGAATGCCGCCATGTTGTGATTGTCTCCGGAAACCATGATTCACCGACCTTGCTTGAGGCTCCGAAAGAAATCTTGGAGAATTTTGGTGTTCACGTCATAGGCGGAGCTGAAAGTCCTGAAGACGAAGTTATTGAACTGAAGGATAAAGCGGGAAATCTGGAAGGCGTTGTTTGTGCAGTGCCTTTCCTCAGAGAAAGAGACATTTTGCGATTGAAGGATGATTCAACACTTTCTCGCGCCGAAGAGATTCAATTAGCTGTAGAAAATCATTACAAGAGTGTTGTTAAAGCGGCTATTGATAGGATGGGAGCCAAAAGAGTTCCTCTCATTGCTACCGGTCATTTGTTTACGGTCGGATCTCCTAAAGGAGAAGACGTTAACGAGCTTTATATAGGCGCAACCGGGGCCGTGCCTGTGAATATCTTTCCGTCGGAAATCGATTACTTGGCCCTTGGTCATATCCACCGCGCTTACAGCATCGGCGGTGACAAAACCAGAAATTACTGCGGTGCTCCGATTCCGCTTACCTTTGAAGAGGCTAATCTTGAGAAACTCGTTCGGTTAGTCGATTTCGAACCCGATGAAATTAAGGTGGCGGATATTCAGGTGCCTAAGTTCGATAGATTGGTGAGCGTTCAAGGAAGCCAAACGGAAATTTCAACAAAACTAAAAGAGCTTGCAGGGCAAGACGAGAAAATCCTAGTGGAAGTGATTCATACCGGAAAAGCCAATGCAATAAACCTGACCGGTGAAGTCTCGGAACAGACATCGGGAACCAAGATTGAAGTATTAAGAGTTTTCGACGAAACTAAGAAAGCCAATTGTTTGGCTAATGATGGAGACGAGATGGAGATCGGTGAACTCACTTGGGAGAACGTCTTCGAGAAGAAACTGAAAAATGAGACGTTTGAAGGCGAAGTTTCTGAGGAGGAACTTTGGAATGCGTATAGAAATGCGTATTTCCAAATTTCTGAGTTGGCTGATGTGAATGCTCAATAACGCTCCCGGAAAGTAAAATGCAAATACTCAAACTCTCATTTGAAAACATCAATTCCTTGAAAGGCGCCTGGACGATTGATTTTCAAGCGCCGGATTTCCGCTCAGGCATTTTTGCGATTGTCGGTCCGACCGGCAGCGGCAAGACCACGATTTTGGATGCGATTTGTTTGGCTCTTTACGGACATACACCTCGGATCGGCTCGATTACTCAGAATGCCAACGAAGTTATGAATCGGGACAGCGACAGCTGTCGGAGCAGTTTGGAGTTCCAAACGTTAAGCGGCCGTTACCGGGCTACCTGGAGTCAAAAGAAGCAGAAGAATTTTGATAAGACAGGCAAATACGGCCAGGTTGTTTCCACAATGGAAAAGTTCGGGGACGGCTGCTGGATCCCGATTACAGAAGGAAGTAAGGTAACCAGCAAAAAGCAGGAAGTTCAAAAAATCATCGGATTAAGCTTCGATCAATTTAAACGTTCGGTCATGCTTTCCCAGGGAGACTTTGCAGCTTTTCTCAAATCGAAACCGAATGAGAAAGCCCAAACGCTCGAACAGATAACCGGAACACAGGTTTATTCACTGCTTTCTACAAAAATTTATGTTCTTGCAGAACAACAAAAGAAGCTTTTTGCAGATAAACAGAGAGAAGTCGAACTGAGCCCCGTTCTTGACGATGCAGTTGTTCAGACAAAGCAAGAGCAGTTGAAAGGTATAACCGAAGAGGCGAAAGTCCTTGAAACTCAAATCAACAAAATTGAAAAAGAAATTCGCTGGGTTAGTGAGACTGCCGAGCTTAGGGATCAGTTTTTAAGGGTAAAGGACGAGCTTGAACGTTTGAAAGAAAGCCGGAATGAATTCTTTCAGAAAGAGAATGATGTCCGACTTGCAGAACGTGCTCAAAAAATTCTTCCAATATTTGGCTCGCTAAGAGATAAGCAATCGCTCCGTGAAGACGCGATCAAAGAGAAGTCCTCTGCGGAGAACGAATTAGTTAACGCGACAAAATCTCTTAAAGAGACAGAACTCAACTTCAAGGCAGCAGAGGAGGCCTTGAACAATGAGAACCTTCAAAAGCCGAAGAAATTAGCGCTGTTCTCGGAAACCGAGTCCTTGGACGTCGAAATTTCTCCGCTTATGAAATCCAGCAGACGCGCACAAGAAGAAAAAACTAAATTAGAAAAGGAGACTGCCGGTTGTGAGAGTCGTCTCAATAAAGCCCAAGAGGATATACGGAAGTTAGAAGAAGACCGTGAGAAACGAGATCGTGAGAAAAACGAAGACATTAAAGGCGCATTCCTTTATCAGCGGAAGGACGAATTAAGGGCCGGAAAAATCACAGCCGAAACTCTTTCAGCTGCATTATCAGATTCCGAAGGCAAAGCTGATAAAGCAAACGAGACCGTCAAATCACAGGAAAAAGAGGCAGAGGCGCTCAGAATCCGAAAGGAAAAAATAGCTTCCGGAATTGAGGCGGACGAAATATTGCTTAAAGAAACGGAAGAGCGTCTGAATGAAATTCTCGACGGAAAGACTCTCGATGAACTTATGCAAGAACAACTGAGCTTTTCAGAGCAGATTCCGCTGCTTGATGCGGTCAAATCTGCGCTAAAAGCCGCTTGTGAACAAAAAGAAGAAATCGGCCGTCAGGAAGATGTGATGCAAAAGGATTCCGTCGAACTGACCGATTGGGGTAGCAAGAAAGAGTGTTATGAAAGAGAAATTCGATCCCTAACTTCGAGGCTGGACGAACTCGAAGCTTTGGTTCAAATCAACGAATTGACTAAGGTTAGAGCTGAGTTGAAGGAAGGAGAACCTTGTCCGGTTTGCGGTTCATTGGAGCATCCCTTTGCCGCAAACCTTCCGCCAGAGGTTGCGACGGCAAAAGAGCGCCTGGTCGGTGTGAAGGAAGAATTGGCGGACCTACAGAAAAATCAAAAAGAGGCCGATAGGAAAATTGACATTCTTAAAGATCGGATGCTTTTTTCTGAAAAGCATCTGAAAGATCTTCGGAAGAATTTGGATTTGGCCGAAGAAGAGCTGAAGCTGAAGTGCGACATAGCAGGTCTGGCACGCGAAGGCGTAACGGAAAAGGCAGCAGCTATTTTGATAACTAAGAAGGAAAGCCTTCTTACCGATATCAAAAAACGTATTGTCAAAGCAAGAGACACAGAATCTAAGGCTACCGCTGCAAAAGAAAAAATTGCCGGTACAAAAGAAGAGCTTTATCGAGCCGAGATGGCCTTTAGCAATGCCCAAACGAAGGTTGAGTCGGGAAAAAGCCTACTGACGCAAGCTCAAACTGGCAGAGAAAAAGCAAGAACAGAGCTTGAGCAGTTTTGGCGGAAAACTGCTAAAGAGTACGGCTCCGTCATCACTGAGGAAGAGCTTTTTGCCCATGACCCCGAACTCTTCAAACGTTGGATTGCTAAGGCAGCTAAGTACGAAGAACTTTTGGAATCCTGCCGGGAAATTGAGAATAATTTAGCGATCAAAAAAGGCGCCCTCCCGGGACTTATTGAGAGCGTGGAGCTTTTGGAAAAAAGCACTCGGGAAAAGTCGGAACGAGCGGCTGAATTACAGGCTGAACTGAAGTCGAAGCGGTTACAACGCGACAAGCTTTTCGGAACTAAGTTGGTAGAAGTCGAACGAAAAGCCTACGAGATTCTGCTTTCGCAGTTGGCAGAAGCAAAAGACCATGCTTACGAAATCCTTTCTAAGGCTCGAAGCATTCAGGCCGCTGCGGGGCAAAGGCTTAAAACGGCCGAACAGCGTGCTGCAGAAGCTGAAAGAAACCTTCTTTCAGCAAAAACCGATTGGGCGGATGCCCTTAAAAAGGAAAAATTTGAATCCGAAGAAGTTTGGGCAAAAGCTCGTTTAGATTCTGAGGCGATTAATGCTATTCACAAAGAAATTACGGATTACCAGGCTCAATCCCGCAGTGCTGCAGACCGTTTTAGTGAAGCTGACAAGAAGTTGGTAGAAAAAGAATCTCAGAAACTGACGGACAAATCGCTTGAAGTTTTGGAAGCTGAAAAACGAGAGGTTTCAGCTCGGAAAGAAAAACTCCTGGAACAAAAAGGCGAACTGCAGAAAGAGCTGAAAACAGACGAAGAGGCACGTCACAAGCGGGCCGGGATAGAGGAAGACTTAAAGAAGCTGAAACATCAAGTCGCCGTTTGGGAGCGTCTCAACACGATGGTCGGATCGAGCAGTGGAGACAAGTACCGCAGGTACGTACAGAGTTTGGTGCTTTTGACACTGATCAAAAATGCCAATGTCGAGCTGACAAAACTCCACAGTCGATACCGTTTGACTAAGGGTGAAGAGGACATGGAGCTCAAAGTCATTGACTTAGATTTGGCCGATGAGGAGCGTCCCACGGACAACCTCTCCGGCGGAGAAACCTTTATCGTCAGTTTGGCGCTCGCTCTAGGCTTGGCTCAGATGGCAAGCAGCAATGTTCGAATCGACTCGCTCTTCTTGGATGAAGGTTTCGGAACGCTCGATGATGACTCCTTGGAAAAGGCGCTCAATGCTTTGAGCAGTTTGAATGCTCAAGGAAAAACCGTCGGACTGATTTCTCACGTGGATCAGATTAAGGAGCGGATCCCGAGCAAGATTATTGTGAAGCGTTCGGCTCAGCCCGGTGTCAGCCGGTTAGAAGGTGCCGGCGTGAAGCATAGCTGGAGTTAACACCAAAGCTAACTTGTCCAAGCGCTTTTCGGATGCTCAAAACCATCAGAAAGGCGCTTTCTTTGCCCAAAAGCCTCTAAGATAGACGTCCTATCTGAGCGGAAGTTGTATGAAGATTTCGACAAACCAGGCCACGATGATCGGCTGTATTTCCCCGATTTTTTGGGGACTGAGCGTCTCTCTCGTGAGAACGCTTTCTGAGACGCTGGGCGTTGGAAAAGGCTTGGCGATCAATTACCTAATTGCATTGGTTTTTGTATTTCTTCTTTTCGGTATACCTAATCTAAAAGCGATGCCGCTGAAGTACTACATCTGTGGCTTAGGGTGTGCCATTGGTACCTCCATGACCTTTGCATTTTCTCTTGGCTTAGCCAAAGACGGAACGCAGACCATGGAAGTCGGCATGATTAACTATCTTTGGCCGACTCTGACGATTTTGTTTGCCGTTCTTTTTAACGGTCAAAAGGCCAAGTGGTGGGTCGGCATCGGTATGCTGCTAGCGATCTACGGCATATTTGTTGTTCTCTCGGGAAATTTGTTGATTGACTTCAAAGCAATGTGGAGTCATATCAAGAGCAATCCGATTAGTTATTTTCTTGCGTTGTGGGCGGCTATCTTTTGGGCCGCTTACTCGAATTTCACAAGAGCCTGGGCGAAAGGACAAAATCCGACCACGCTGATTTTTGCGTTGGATACAATTTTCTTTAATGCTATCTGGCTTCTTGATCTTGCGCCCTCTTACCTCTGGAATACGAAAGGTGTTTTGTTTGCTGTCGGATCAGCATTGATTATGGGTTCGGCTTACGGCATGTGGACCTTCGGGGTCCAGAAGGGCCGTATTGAAATCATGTCCATCATGTCGTATTTCACGCCGGTTTTGTCCTGTATCTTTGCTTCTCTTCTCATCGGCGCCAAGCTCACTCATGAATTCTGGGTTGGCGTTTCTATTGTTGTGCTCGGCTCGTTTATCTGTTGGGCCGCTACCAGAGAAAAAACTCGTTCATCGCATTAGGCTCACAAAAAAAGATTCACGTCCGAAGAATTTTTTTGCGGCGTAGAATTAAAAAGTAACGGGTTCCGTTATTTTTTATTGACCGAGGTTTTCATGAATAAAACTGTCATTGCATTGGCGCTTCTGTCTGTCTGCTCTTTGGCAAACGCCCACTTCGGAAGTGTGATTCCGAATAAACAAATCGTTTCCGACCCTAAGGATTCCACCCTGACGATTACAACCGCCTTCAACCATCCAATGGAACAAACGGGCATGACGATGGGAAAACCAAAAAGCTTTTCTGTCATCGTCGACGGTAAGAAAACAGATTTGACGAACACTTTGCAAAAGACAAAAGTTTTGGATAAAGATGCTTGGATGACCCAGTACAGGGTTGCCCGGCCGGGATGCTACAAGTTCGTCCTCGAACCTCAGCCTTATTGGGAACCCGCAGAAGACAAGTTCATTATTCACTACTCTAAAGTCATGGTTCCGGTCTTCGGAGTGGATGACGGCTGGGATGCACCCACAGGCGCAAAGACAGAAATTCTTCCTCTCACGCGTCCGTTCGGCAACTATGCCGGAAATGTATTCCGTGGTCAGGTGATTTTGAACGGCAAACCTGCTCCCGATACGATGGTCGAAGTCGAGTATTACAACGTGGATCATCGAGTCAAGGCTCCGGATGATATCTTCATTACTCAACAGGTCAAAACCGATAAAAACGGGATCTTCTCTTATGCAGTTCCTTGGGAGGGCTGGTGGGGTTTTGCCGCTCTGAATGACGCCGACTATAAGATTAAAAAGGACGGCCAGGATAAGGATGTTGAACTTGGCGCCGTGCTTTGGACAGAATTCGTTAATCCGTCTTTCAAATAATGCATATTGCTGAAGGTGTTCTCTCCGCGCCGGTTTTAATTACCGGTGCGGTTGTAGCTGCCGCAGGTGTTGCCTACGGATTAAAGAAAATTCCAGCGAATCATTTCATGTTGGCCGGGCTTCTCGGGGCAGCGTTTTTTGTTGCGAGCCTCATCCACGTGCCAATCGGTTTTTCCAGCGCCCATCTGATTTTGAACGGACTTTTAGGTGTTGTTTTGGGCTGGGCCGCATTTCCGGTGATTTTCGTGGCTTTACTCTTACAAGCTGTCTTGTTCCAGTTCGGAGGATTTACCGTACTCGGCGTCAATACCGCGACAATGGGTTTAGGGGCGCTGGCAGCATACGGGATCTTTTATGCCATAGCCGGCAAGTCTGCGGATAAAAGATTAAAGTTCGCAGGTTTTTGCGGCGGTTTCAGTGCTGTTCTGATCTCAGGTATTTTGACGGCTTTGGCACTTGCGTTCACAAATGAAGGTTTTGTGACCGCGGCTTGGCTGATCTTTCTGAGTAATTTGCCCGTGATGGTCGTCGAAGGTGTCATTACTGCCTTTGCGGTTGTATATCTCAAACATTCTGATCCTGGGATATTTAATGAAAAATAATTCAGCTTTATTTATTGCCTCTGTGTTTCTTCTCTGCAGTTCGACGGCCGCTAACGCCCATCGGCTGAATGTGTTCGCCTACAGTCAGGCGCACGAGATTTGTGTCGAGACAAGTTTCCAGGGCGGCAAACCCGCACGCGGCGCAGACGTTCGCGTCTTAACAGAGGAAGGGGCGGTCTTTTTAACCGCAAAAACCGAGCAGGACGGTAAAGTCTGCATGGCGCTTCCTGACGGTTTTGAGCCCGCTCCTCTGACAGTGATCGTCAATGCCGGGGAAGGGCACCAGAACCAGTGGAAGCTGAGAAAAGAAGACTTTTCTTTAGGTGCCGACAGCAACACGGCTGTGAGCACTGTAAAACTTGAAATCCTTAATAAAGAGGCCGAGACAAACACAGCATCTCCAAAAATTTACTCTCAGGAAGAACTTGACGCCGCTTTGAAAACGGCCAGAGAGCAGACGGAGATGCAAGTGATTGCCCCGCTGAGAACACAGCTGGCAGAGGCTCAGCAGCCTAAAATCACATGGCGCGATATCGTCGGCGGCTTGGGCTGGTGCTTAGGATTGGGCGGTCTGTTTGCCTGGATATCGACACGCAGACAAAAGAATAAATGACAATAAAAAAGGATTTTTCAGCGGCTTCGAGAATCGCTTCAGCATTAGTTTTCGGAGTGGTCGTTTCTGTGCTGCCAAATATCACGGCAGCGCTCTGCGCGCTGTTCTTTTCTTTTTTGATCATCTTTCTCTTCCCAACTGACGCCAAACATCTTATTAAGCGCTGGCTTCAAATCAATCTTTTTATTCTTTTTATTTGGCTGGTCACTCCTTGGACGACGCCCGGAACTCCCATCGGACCCGGCGAGATCTTTTCTTATGAGGGTGTTTACCTTTCCGCTTTGGTGACGGTTAAAGCTAATGCTTTGTTTTTTGTTTTCTATGCATTGGTCAGTTTGTTGTCTTTCTCTCGGCTGGCAGCAGGTCTTAAGTCCCTCAAGTTTTCGGAGAGCCTCATAGTTATCCTGCTTTTCTGTGCGAGAGGCATCGATATTTTTGAAAGCGAATACCGTCGAATGAAAGAGGCAGCAAAGCTCCGGGGATTTGAGATGAAAGCAAATAAGCGGACCTATCAAACAGTGGCAGCGGTTATTGCACTTTTGTTCGTTCGAGCGGTTCGGCGGAGCCGTGTTCTCGACGATGCGATGAAATTAAGAGGTTTTGACGGCCATATACGGACCCTGAACCATGAAGTTTGGAGATATAAAGATACGTTCCTTTTAATGTTATTTTGCTGTGCTTCGGTGGTATTTGCCTATCTGGGCTGGAGATAAGTCGTGAGTCTTCTGGAAATTAAAAATTTAAATCTGACCTATCCGAACGGAAAGAAGATTTTTGAGAATGCCGAAATCACTCTGCAGCCCGGAGAGAGTCAAGCTCTGTGGAGTCCCAACGGAACCGGTAAAACTTCGCTCTTTAGAGTGGTCACCGGACTCTTGAAACCGCAAACCGCCGATATTTTCTTAGAAGACAAAGCTGTAACGAACGAAGAAGAGTTCAAAGCGCTGCGGCTTAAAGTCGGCTTTGTGCTCCAGCACGCCGACGACCAGCTGTTTTTTCCTCAGGTCATAGATGACGTCGCTTTCGGTCCGCTCAATCAAGGTTTAAACGAAAAAGAGGCAAGAAAGGTCTCCGAAGAAGCTTTATCCAATTTGGGCATTCTCGAGCTCAAAGACGCTTTGAGCTACGAATTATCCGGAGGACAGAAAAAACTTGTCACGCTTGCATGCGTTCTTTCTATGAAACCGCAGGTATTGCTCTTAGATGAACCCACGAACGGACTCGATGTTGACAGTAAACAAAGGTTGATCGAAGTGATCAATAAGATTGATGCCGCCAAAATCATCATCAGCCACGACCCCGATATGCTGTCCTCAACCTGCACAAAATTTTCGACGATTCGAAACTGCAGAATTGAATCGATTGCCAAGCCGGAAATGCATGAACATTGGCACACGCACTTTTACGGAGGGGTCCCTCATACTCATCATGAATCTACCTAATGCAGAGTTCTTCCTCCTCTACTTGGGCGATCGAAAGTCTGTATGAAACGCCTATGGCATAAGATGGAAAGCATAGAAGAATTAAGGAAGCTAACCAATGACCGAGCTCAAGATTGAGAAAGTCACAGAGGACAGTCCGCTGAAAGCAAAGGTTCAGCGGATCTATATAAAGTCTTTTCCGCTCTTTGAGCGCGTTTCCCTGGAACCCTTTTTTAACTCCGTTTCCGACGGTGTCGAGATCTTTGCGCTAAGCGACGAAGAAGACGTGGTTGCTTTTTTCTGCACACTCAGAAAAGGAAAGTATTACTACCTCTTTTACCTTGCCGTTGACGAAGATAAACGCGGAAAGGGTATCGGCAGTGACATCTTGTCCGCGGTCATTAAGAACGCGGATGGTGCGACCGTCTTCTTAGACTGCGAGGGCATTTATCCCGGCTGCAAGGACAGAGCCGCACGCGTTAAACGCTTGTGTTTTTACCATCGCAACGGATTTAAAGAAATCGGCCCGCTGAAAACTTGGCGCGGAGAGAAATTCAGAACGCTGGTTTACGGCGACAAAGAAATTTCCGAGCAGGAAATCGAAGATTTCTGGGAGATTTTCGGTCATTTATGGGAGGGGCAGGAGATTGCCACCATTCCTGTTGCGCCGAGTTCACAGGATGGGAAAACAGCAGGAAAAGAACTGTAAAATGCAGGCTCCTAAGGCATAGTCAGCCGGATTATTTAAAAAGCAAATGAGGGCTGGCTAGTCATAAGTAGCCATGGGATTGAGTTAAAGACCAATCAAGTTAACCGATAATAGAAAGAAAAAAAATGAAATTAAAAGCTGTGATCGCTGTGTCCGTTCTCGCTATTGCAGCAGCAACCGGCGGCTGGATGTATTATCGATACGAGTCTGCCCCAAAGAATTTAGAGCTTTACGGTAATGTTGATATTCGGCAAGTGAATTTGGCTTTTCTGTGGCCGGAACGTATCAAGTCGATTCTTGTCGAAGAAGGAGATTTCGTCAAAGCCGGTCAGCCAGTGGCAGAACAGGAAACGGACACACTTAAAATCGAGATTGAACAAGCTAAGGCTGCGGGGCAGGCTGCGTACCAAACTTATTTGGCCTTAAAAAACGGCAGTCGGCCGGAAGACATCGCCAAAGCTGAAGCTGCTGTTTTAGTCGCGCAATCCCGTCTGCATCTAGCTCAGAAAGATTTTGAGCGTGTGGATGGTATCTTTAAGTCCACGAAAGGTCAGGGCGTGAGCAAACAAAGCCTCGACACCCAAAGCAGCCAGCTGCAGGTCGCCAAGAACGAATTGTTCTCTGCCCAAAAGAGCTTGGAACTTGCAAAGATCGGTCCTCGCGCCGAAGATGTTGCCAGGGCCTATGCACAATGGCAGCAGACAAAAGCGCAAGTTGCCCAATTAGAATTGAAGTTAAAGCAGAGTACGTTGTATGCGCCCCTCGACACAACGGTTCGTTCGAGGCTCCTTCAGCCGGGAGACATGGCTAGTGCTCAAGTGCCTGTATTGGCCCTGGCTATCAATTCTCCTAAATGGGTGCGTGCTTATGTCAATGAAGTCAATCTCGGCAAGATCAAACCAGGGCAGCAAGCTTACGTCACGATAGATGCCTATCCGAACGAAAAAATTCCCGGTCATGTCGGATTTATTTCTTCCGTTGCGGAGTTTACGCCTAAAACTGTTCAGACGCCTGACTTGAGAACCAATCTTGTCTATGAGGTGCGCATCCTCGTTGACGACAAGGAGAATCATTTGAGATTGGGTATGCCTGCGACCGTCAGTTTTGAATAAGAGTACCCATGGCAGAGAACCAAAATGCTCCGGCCGTCTTCGCAAAATCCCTAAAAAAAGTTTTTGCTAATAATAAGAACCCGGCCCTTGACTCTGTCGCACTTAACGGTATCGACCTAGTCGTGCCGAAAGGCGGCTTAGTTTCTTTGGTTGGACCGGACGGCGCCGGCAAAACGACTTTTATGCGTTTGGTCTGCGGGTTGCTGATTCCGACTTCAGGGAAACTGGAAGTCTTCGGTATGAATACCGCAACAGATGCCGAGGCGATTCAGAAACGAATCGCTTACATGCCTCAGCGTTTTGGACTGTATCAAGACTTAAGCATTAAAGAAAATATGGATCTTTTCGCTAATCTTCAGGGTGTTCCGGAAGGTGAACGAAAAGACAAATATGGTCAGCTTTTATCGATGACGGATTTAGCTCCGTTTGCCAACCGTTTAGCAGGCAAGCTTTCCGGGGGTATGAAGCAAAAGCTTGCACTGGCCTGCGCTCTGATCCATGACCCCGAATTATTGATTCTGGATGAACCGACCGCAGGTGTTGATCCGGTCTCGCGAGAAGAGCTCTGGAAAATTCTTAAGGCAGCGGTAGCTCAAAAAGGCATGAGCGTGCTCGTGAGCACCGCTTACCTGGATGAAGCAGCCATGTGCCATGATGTGTACATCATCAATAAAGGCGTGATCTTGGCGCAGGGGACTCCTGAAGCGCTGACAGAACCTTATAAGAATCGAGTCTATTTTGCCCGAGCCGACGGCCGTACGCCTCGTCAGATGCTTGATCTGGCGTCACATTCCTCAATGATTTTGGACTCAACTCCTTCGGGAGACGGGGTGAGGCTGCTTTTGAAAAAAGACGCGGATCTTACAGAGGCAGCCAAGGAACTCGATATTCCGGAACTCAGTCCTCAACCGCCGAGGCTGGAAGATGCGTTTATGTCTCTTTTGATCGCAGCGGATAAACCTCAGAAGGATTTTGGAGAAAATGCCGGCATAGAAAACACAAAAATTGACGATGGAAAGCCAGTCATTCTCGTTGAGAACCTTGTTAAGAAATTCGGCAATTTTGTTGCCGTCGACGATACCTCTTTTAGTGTTAAACGCGGAGAGATATTCGGATTGCTCGGACCGAACGGTGCCGGCAAAACTACAACTTTTCGTATTTTATGCGGTCTTCTTCCAGCAACTTCGGGTAAGGTTGAAGTTGCAGGTTTCGATCTCCGAACCGCCAGAGCTTCTGCTCGGCGCACAGTCGGTTACGTAGCTCAGTTTTTTTCTCTTTACAGCATTTTTTCCGTGGGATTTAATCTTAAGTTCTACGGCGGTGCCTACGGATTATTCGGGAACAAATTAAAGACGGTCATGGACGCGGTTGTCAGGCGCTTCGGCCTAACCGGACTTATCAGTAAAAAAGCGGGCGGTTTAAATGACGGCTACAAAAAGCGTCTTTCGATGGCTGCTGCTTTGATGCACAATCCTGATATCTTGTTCCTTGACGAGCCGACGAGTTCCATTGATCCGCTTGCGCGACGTGTGTTCTGGCGAAGCATCAATAGGCTTGCGGATGAAGGCAAAACCATCATTGTGACGACGCACTTTATGGAGGAAGCGGAGTACTGCACGCGCATTGCGATTCAAGACAGAGGACATATGCTGGCCCTTGGCAGCCCTAAGGAAGTTAAAGCGGTAGCCGGGCTCCCGGAGACAGCCAACATGAACGAAGCGTTTATTAAGATCGTTAAAGCTTACGGCGAGGCAGGGTCAGCAGATGATTAACTCCGATTTTTTGCGCCGATTACGCGCACTGACTATTAAAGAGTGGTGCCAATTAATCAGGGATCCAAGCTCATTCGCTGTCGGACTTGTGCTTCCTTTAGTTCTTATTTTTATTTTTGGCAGCGGCCTTTCTCTGGACTTAGGCAACACTCCGATTGCTGTCATCAACCAAGCGCCCGGTCAGGTTTCGTATGCGATTGAACAAGGGTTTAAAGGTTCTCCCTATTTAACTCCGATTCGATGCGGCAATATTAAAGAGGCGGAAAGCCTCATGAGGAAGAAAGAAGTAAAGGGGATCGTCGTGATTCCCAGTAATTTCGCCGGTCAATTTCAAGCCGGGAAAGGGAAGCTGCAGCTTGTGGTGCACGGCGTTGACACAGTGAGTGCTTCCTCACTCGAACGCTATATTCAGCAGTCCGTTCAACTTAGTTTGGGAAAACTGGGTTATTCACCCGAGAAGGGTGCCGTACCGGTGGTTCGGCTCTGGTTTAATGCAGCAAACTCTTCCACATGGTATTTTGTTCCCGGGCTTGTGGTTATCGTGATTACGATTGTCGGTGCATTTCTTACGGCACTTGTGATTGCACGAGAGTGGGAGCGCGGGACGATGGAAATGTTGTTTTCGACGCCGGTCAAGCCCGCGGAGATTCTGCTCTCAAAGGTGATTCCGTATTTTATTGTCGGCATAGGCGGTTTGTTTCTTTGCCTCTTTGCAGCACGGTTCATTTTTGAGGTTCCGATTGAAGGATCTCTGACAGTTATTATCGGGTCCTCATGCATATACCTTCTGACGGCATTAGGCGCCGGTCTTTGGATTTCTGGTATTACTAAAAATCAATTTTTGGCCTCTCAGCTCGTGATTATTATTAGTTTTTTGCCGAGTGTGATGCTGAGCGGCTTTGTTTTTGACCTGAGAAACGTTCCGTCTGCTATTTCAGCGGTTTCATATGTTCTCCCGCCGACCTATTTTATGGAGCTCATTCGCGCTTCTTTTCTTTCAGGGACAGATGCCGTAACGGTATTAAAGGACGTGTCGATTCTCGCCGGGTATGCCTTTTTATTTTTCTTCTTTGTGACAAGAACACTTAAGAAGACATTGGAGAAAAAATGACCTTTGGTGAATGGCTAAAGTGGTTCGGCAATCTCTTCGTGAAGGAAATTCTCACGTACTTTATCGATCCGGCTTCTAGGTTTATTTTGATCGTGCCTTTGATTATTCAGATTTTTTTGTTCGGTTACACCGCAACATTTGATTTGAACCATGCACCGATCGCCGTTTTGAACGAATCCCACGGCAAATATTCTCAGCAACTGGTGGCTCAAGTCGGCGCATCTCCGACTTTCTATATTCGTCGATACTTGCAGAATGCTTCTCAGATGAAAGATGAGCTTAATCCTCGAGATTCGCTAGCGATTGTCCACATTCAATCAGATTTTGATTCAAAGCTCGCGCAAGGCAAGGAAGGTCCCGTACAGATAATTACGGACGGGAGAAACTCAACAACAGCCGGTCTTGCCGCCGCAGAGCTTTCAATGATCATTCAAGACTTTAATCATCGTTATGTCGGCGTTCCGGAGGGTATCAACGTTGAAATGCGGGCCTGGTATAACCCGAATCTTCAAACGCAATGGAATATTGTGACAGCGCTCATCGGCACCCTGAGTTTTATTCAGGTCCTCATGCTATCGGCTCTGTCGGTGGCTCGGGAACGAGAGTACGGAACGTTTGATCAGCTGCTTGTTTCGCCATACAGACCTTTTGAAATCCTTCTGGCGAAAGCGACGCCTCCGATCTTTATCGGTATTGCTCAAACCTTTATTGTCGTTCTTTTTGCGGTGTTTTGGTTTGATATACCCATGCGAGGGTCTCTTTTACCGCTTTATTTCGGGATTTTCATTTTTACGTTATCGACAGTCGGAACCGGACTGGCGATTTCTTCCATATCGCAGACGATGCAGCAGGCGATGATTTTCTCGTTTGTGCTGATTGTTCCAATGGTTATTTTGTCCGGTCTTGTCACACCGGTATACAACATGCCGGAAATCCTGCAGGTGCTTACCTATGCCGATCCTTTGAGGTTTGCCCTTGAATATGTTCACGGCGTTTATCTTGAGAACTTATCCATATCAGAACTTTGGGGACAGCTTCTTCCCATGCTGATTACCGCTGTCATCACTTTGCCGTTTGCGGCGTTTTTCTTCCGCCGTTCACTATAGTGATTGTCAGAAACGTGAGTTTAAGACCGTAAAAACAGAAGGCCGAATCTGTCAAAGATTCGGCCCCTGTCTCAATCAGATCTGCTTAGCTGATCTTTTTGTAGGCTTCGTTGGCTAGTTTCTTGCCAAGTTCAACGCCCGGCTGGTCAAAAGCGTTAATGCCGAAAAGCGTTCCCAGCATTGTGGTCTTATGCTCATACATGGCCATTAAAGCACCTAATGTCTCAGGAGTGAGCTCTTCAATGGAAACTGTGGAAACCACATTGAAATACTTGCTCTTCGGATCCCTGGTTACGAGCGCTTCCGTCTGAGCTTTGGCGTTAGCCATTAAGACGCGATGCAGTTCCTTGTGAGCGTGGCCAGGTTTCTCGCACCAAAAGACGTCGATAGCGTTCTTTGCTGTTCCTTCACGAAGGAATTGATAGAAAGAATGCTGAGATTCATTTCCGTGTCCGCCCCAAACCGCTAAAGAGGTTTTGCCGATCACCGGCGTTCCGTCGGCAGCAGTACTCTTGCCTAAACTTTCCATTTCCAGCTGCTGCAGCCAGTCAACCATGACACGAAGACGTTCGTCATAAGGGAGGAAGCAGTAAGAAGAAACGTCGAGTTTTTCCGAGTTCCAGTAAGCGAACATGGCCATGAGCGCGGGCAGATTGTTCTGCAGCGGAGCGGTCGAAGCATGTTGGTCCATCGCATGGGCGCCCGCAAGGAATCGTTTGAAAGTATCTGCGCCGAGAGCGATTGCGACGGGCAAACCGATCGCGCCCCATACGGAGAAACGGCCGCCGACCCAGTCCCAGATGGGAAAAAAGTTTTCTTTCGGCAATCCGAACTGTTCCGCAGCATCCGGTTTGGCGGAGACCACTACGACGTGATGCTTGAAATCTTTTTCAGGGATTCCGGCTTTTTTCAGCCAATCCAAAATTTCCTGAGTATTCGCTCTGGTTTCCTGAGTTTTAAAGCTCTTGGAAGAGATGACAATCAGGGTAGAAAAAGGGTCTAAAACAGAAGTAATTCGATCAAAAATTACGCCGTCAGCAGAAGCGAGAAAGTGTAGTTTGATTTCCGGTTTATTAGGACGAAGTGCGTTGTATACGCATTTCGGCCCCATATCGGAACCGCCGATACCGATATTAATGACATCGGTGATTCGGTCGCCGGAACAGCCGCGCCATTTCCAGTTGCGGACATCTTCGGCAAACTTACAAAATGCTTCCAGTGTCTGGTGAACTTCTGCGGCATGAGGAGCGTCAGGAGAAGGGTCTCGCAAAGAGGTATGAAGGGCGGAACGATGTTCGCTGGCATTAACAATCTTTCCTTTACGCATTTCGTTAAAGGATTCGATCATCTTTTTCTCTTTGACAAAGTCAATGAGAGAAAGGAGCTCCTTCTGGTTAATTCTTTGCCGTCCGATATCCAAAGTAATGCCGCAGGCACTCTTTTGATAATTCTCAAAAGAGTCTCGGATAAAAGGTGTAACGGTTAAAGACTTCATTGTCGTGTCTGTTTGAAATCAATCCATCAATTATGACGCAGACCGCGATTATTGAGAAGTCAGACGGCGCTTTCAATGACGCTTATCTTCACCGATTAAGTGCAGAGAGTCTTCCTTGGATTGATTGTGATGATGTTTGAAAATCACCGCCAGCATCGAGCAGCCGACAAAGCATCCGAAGAGCACCATGATGGTGACGGTTCCGAGACCTGACTTAATGAGCAGGGAATAGAGGCCAAGCATGACGAGAATAGAAGAGTTCTCATTGAAATTCTGGACGGCGATTGAGCGGCCGGCGCTCATAAGAACGTGGCCGCGGTGCTGTAGTAAAGCGTTCATCGGAACAACGAAGAAACCGGCCATCATGCCCACGCTGACTAACAATAAGCAGGCAATCGCAATGGCAAAGGAGATATGGAAGCCGAAGATGTCAAAGCCGCCGGGAATCCAAGAGGCTTTATAGAAAGACATGACGGCAACAGAGAAGCCCATCAGAACGCCGATCGGAAGGACATCTACGCTCTTTCTTAAGCTGACGTAGGCTGCAGCCAGAACGGCACCGATAGCGATACCGATGGCGACGACGCCTTGAAGAATGGCAGCCTTAGAGAGGTCCAGTCCGAGATTGGAGTCCGCCCAAGCCAGGACGAGGAACTGAAGGGTGGCGCCGGCGCCCCAAAAGAGCGTTGTCACGGACAAGGAGATCTGACCAAGTTTGTCGTGCCAAAGCAGGGTGCAGGATTTTCCGAAATTGACGAGAGTATGAATAGGGCGGAAGTCTTGTTTAGGGTAGCGGGCTCCTGTATCCGGAATTAAGAGGTTTACAGCGGCCGCTGCGGCATAAACAAAAATCATGACAGCAATCGCAGCCTGAGCGGCATTGTGGACGCCGAAGATATGGTGACCTTGGACGAAATGGTCAATCATCGGAGAAATTAACAAGCCGCCTAAACCAGTACCCAAAATAATAGAGGCGACTGTCAAACCTTCAATCCAGCCGTTGGCTTTTACAAGTTTTTCCGGCGGAAGCAGCTCCGTGAGAATGCCGTATTTTGCCGGCGAGTAGGCAGCGGCTCCAAGACCCACGATGGCGTAAGCGAGAAGAGGGTGCGTGCCGAACAGCATGATGATGCAGCCGACGGTTTTTACCGCGTTGGTGATAAACATCACGCGGCCTTTTGGCATTGAATCAGCGAAGATGCCGACCCAAGCAGCGAAGATGACGTAGCTCACTACAAAGAACAGTTTCAGGAGCGGTGTCATCCATGCCGGCTCATTCAGAGTCGTCAACAGAGCAATCGCGGCGATGAGAAGGGCGTTGTCGGCCAGGGAAGAAAGAAACTGCGCCAACATAATGCTGTAAAAACCTTTGGTCATCGTCGTCCTCTATTTATGGAATAACCGTATAGTTTAATCTACGCGCCCGATTGCACTGCCTTTTGTTACTGCGCTTTGGGTCAATATTTTTTCATTAATGAAATTGGACAGAATGCTATAAAAGCGGAGCAATTTGCCTTCGGCGCTCTTCTTCCTGCTGCAAAGGTAATAGAAATGGAAACTGAGAGAAGGAAGGAACTATTAAGAGTCGAGATAACTGTTTGTGTTAGAAGAATACCTAATTAAGGTTATATTGATAAAGGCTTAAACTAAAAAAACCGCTTAGCTTTATCCACATTCCAATGCCGTAATCAAATCATATTTCGCTAAAACGATGACACGGAACCCCACGGTTGGTGTTTCGGAGGTGTCGTTGTGTTCTTTAAAAGGCGAAATATGAACAAATTACTTAATCTATACGGCGTCAAGATTCACTCGGAATGCGCTTTTCTTTCCTTTCTCGAAAACTCGCGTAATGAGGTAGAGGCCTTTTCTTCGAGTTATTTAGAGAGGAAGATCGGAAATCTTGTTTTTTCTATTCCGGCAGACGAGGCCTCGAAAGGATTGAATCAAGTTGTGCCTTTCCTTGTTTCTTCCGACAGTTGGAATGGACTGGTTTCTAGGCCAGCGACTGAGGATTCTCAAGACAGCATCTCAATCAGACCAAAAATCGGAGGCGATTACACAAGAGACAGTTTGAGGTTTCTTCCTATTCAAGTCGATGTCGCTTTCAACACAACGGTTGGTAATGAAGTGACTTTCAAGCCTTCAGGCGTTCTTTTGAGTCTTGATTTGGAACAAAGAATCTCCAAATCATGGCTTCCTAAAGAGACAGTCAATGGCCGAATTCAAAAAATTCGGTTTGTTCCGGCCGTTAGAGAAAAGAGCTTTTCTATAGAGGCTCGGAGGAAACTCCAGTTAGAAACAAGGTACGGCTTTTTGAGCTTGGCTGACCTAGAAGGGCTAACAAAAGGATTTGATACCGGCGATGAACTCTCCTGCCAGTGTGTCTTAACGGCGACTTTTGAAAGAGGAAATTTCGTCGGCAAACAAAACTTGGTCGCGCAAGTTTACTCGGTCATACAAGGTGCATTGACCGAAAACAAGCCTGAGAAATTTTCTCGTTTTTTCTTGAAAGATTGTAGCTATCGCGTGGCTGAACACCCGATGCTCAAAAATAAACGAGCTCAGACTTTCACTCAGGTCGCAGGACACTGTACCTACGCCAAGATAGTGAGAAGAAATGGTCGGGCCATGATTCGTGACAGAGTCAGTGTTTTAGTTTGGAAGACATCCATCGGAAATTTTGTATTGACGTTTGACCTCACAACGGAAGGCATCAGCGGCGCTTATGTTGATGCGGCAGAAAACTACTCTTTGAAGGAGGAGGTGCTGTTTTTCCGCTGGGTTGAGCAGAGCGGAAGATTGCTGCCGTAGGACAATTTCCGGCGCCTTTTGAGGGTGCCGGCACCTCCGGCCCGAAATTCTGATCAAAAAATATTTGATGTTTCTTTGATTTTTGTCAAGCACCCTAAGGTGCACCTAAAAGTACTATGAGCTTGCTTTCAGAAAAAAAGCACAGTGAATGAGTCAAACACCAAGGAGAATCAAATGAATATGAATAGAAGAATGTTCTTCAAGTCCATGGGCGCCGCAACTGTAGCAGCCGCTCCGATTTCTTCAGCTCTTGCCAATGTCGTTAGCCCTAAGAAATGGGATCAGACCTGCGAAGTTCTTGTCATCGGCGCCGGCGCCGCCGGATTATTTGCCGCTGTTTCGGCTAAAGAAAGCGGTGCAAAGTCTGTTGTGCTTCTGGAAAAAGCTGCCAGCCCGTTCCTGAACTCAACATCACTTTCTGCAGGCAGTGTAAACGCTACAGGCACAAAAGCTCAGTTTGCGGCCGGCGTTGAAGACCGCGGCAATGCAGCCGAATTTGCTAAAGAAGTCGAAAAGACCGGCAAAGGACTTGCAGATCCTCAGCTCGTTAAGATCTTCGCAGAAAATTCAGCGATGGCTCTGGACTGGTTAACCGACCACGGTGTTGTTTTCACACCTCAGCCCAACTCCGCTTTCCGCCTCAAACGTATGCACGGCTGCGACAAACATACCGGTGCACAGTATGTTGACGTACTTTTCCAAAACGCCAAGAAGATTGGTGTCGATATCAAACTCAATACTAAAGTTGTTGAACTGATCACTAACACGGAAGCAAACGAAGTTTTAGGCGTTAAAGCTGAATCCAAAGGCAAACCTCTTTATGTCAGAGCAACGAAAGGCGTCGTTATTGCTACCGGCGGCTTCTGCGGTGACGTTAATATGATCGATAAATTTATTCTCGATTTCCGCGGCGCTTTGACTTTTGCCTCTGCCAACAGTGAAGGTCAGGGCCTGAAGATGGCCGAGAAGATCGGCGCTGCCAGCACACATATGAACTTCGCAGCTGTTTACGGCTACGGTGTTCCTATGTCTAAAGACAAGAACAATCGCAAAGGCTGGATTTTCCGTGGCCACGTTATGAACCTGTATGGTCCGATCACGGTTGGCCCTGATGGCAAACGTTTCGTTAATGACGACCTCGGCGCGACCTCGATTTCTCAGGCGATGTCTCACTTAGGTTTCAAGAAGGTATTCCAGGTCGCTACCGAAGCTCAGCTTCTTGACTTCATGAAGAATGATCCGATTCAAGTGATCGGCTGGGATCAGAACACCTTCAAGAAAGAACTTGAAGAACAGAAAGTCTTTGTGGTTAAGGCCGATACAATTGCTGAACTTGCTAAAAAGATGGGCCTTCCGGCTGACCAATTGGAAGCAACCGTCAAACGCTACAACCAGTTTGTGAAGAACGGCAAGGACGAAGATTTCGGCCGCAAATATATGAAGGGAACATTCGAGAAAGGACCTTTCTACGGCTTTATCGGACAGCCGATTGCCGGTATTTCCCTGGGCGGTTTGAAGGTTAATAAAGATCTGCAGGTACTTGATGTTTATGACCAGCCGATCAAACACCTTTACGCAGCTGGTGAAGCCATCGGCGGTATCCACGGCGGCTCTTACATCGGCGGCAACTCAGTCGGTTCCAGCTTGACCCTCGGTATGGTTGCAGGTAAGAAAGCGGCTGCAAGTAAGTAGTTTTTCCTTCTAGGAAGTTTGGGGCACCTTATCTAAAATTTTTTGGAAATAAGGTGTCCCATTTGTTTTTATGCGTCTGAAAAAGTTTTTGTTAGCAGCATTTATGGTGCTCGCAGCTCCCTGTATCTGTGCAGCGAAGGATTCCGCATCGGTTTTTCGGGTATCCGTCATGCAGTCCGATGAGCATCTTTTTCATGAAAGCATTATTGAGAACCTTGAGGGAACCTTAGAAAAAGCCCTCGGGACAAAAACAAAAGTCGAGATTTCTACTGACAGCTCTGAAACGATAAAAGCCAAGTTAAAAGAAGGGCGTGTTGAACTTGTTTTCTGCAACAGCGTTCTTTATCGAGCGCTTCTTCCTTACGGCGTCAGAGACCTTGCAACGGTTCATAGTGATTGGAACCCAAACCCAAACCGCGCAGACGGAGCTGCTTTAATCGTCAGAAGAGATAGCGAGATTTCATCTCTGAATCAGCTGCTAAATCTCAAAGAGCTTAAGGTGGCAATGGAAAAGGGCAGGCATTTTGATGTTCTTTACTATCTACTCGGAGAATTCGAAGCGCTGAAACTCGATAGTGAAAAATTTAATAGTTTTCTCTTGGAAAGCACTCAAAAAAGTTCTGAACTCGTAAAGGGTGTCATTCAAGGGAAAGCTGATGCTGCGCTGCTTCCGGCATGTTTCTTAGAACAGCATGTTGTTGAGTATCCTTCTCTATATCGCGAAATAAAGGTTCTCAACCCTTTACGATCGTCCGAGCTGCCGTGCACGGTTTCGACGACTCTTTATCCCAACTGGTCGGTGTTGATTACGCCTAATATTTCGATGAAGCAGGCGACGGACATCGCAGCTACCCTTCTCACACAACCCAAGAGCAGTGACGGGGCGTGGTGGTCTGTGTCAACTCAGTTTGATGGTGTGGATAAGCTGCTGAAAAATCTTAAAGTAGAACAGTATTCCTACTTGCGCGAGTGGACGTTGAGAAGATTCTTCGAAGAGTATTTTCCCTTCATTATTCTTTTCGGTGCCTTTCTTACCGGCGTGATTTTGTACAGCTGCATTGCGAATCGCCTGATCAAGATCAGAACAAGGCAACTCTCTCAAAGTCTCCTAAGACTTTCAAAGTACAAGAAGGAGTTCGAGCTTGTCAGAAGGGATAATGAGATCTATCACCGTATGGGTATCGTGTCACATATTTCCAGCCTGATCTCGCATGAATTAAGACAGCCCTTGAACACGATTAGCTGTTATTCGCAGGGACTGCTGATGAGGCTAGAGAAGGGCCCGATGGAGCAGGGGCAGATTTCGGATATCGTTTATCAAATTCACAAAAAGACGCAGGGTGCCGACGAGATTATTAAAAAGGTTAGAGATTTTGCAAAATTCGGGAGCCGCCCGGTTGCAACGGAGTTAAATCAGAGCATTCGAAAAGCGGTAGATGTTTTTCTGCTTAGCAGCCAGTGTTCTTCCGTCGTGGAATTTAAACCGTCGGACGCTGCCTGGATAAAGATCGATCCGTTTGAGCTGGAGCTGCTGGTGCTGAACCTCTTGAGAAATGCCAACGAAGCGTTAGTTAAGACAGCAAACGCCAGAATTGAGGTGAACGTTAGTATCAATAAAGAAACTTCTGAAGTGATTTTAACCGTCAAAGACAACGGTCCCAAACTTTCAGAAGAAACATTGATAAAAATTAAAAGAGGCTTTGAAACCACAAAGAAGAACGGGACGGGGATGGGTCTTGTGATTGTGTCCGAGAGTGTCTCTAACGCTCGAGGGAAGATCGACTTTATTCCATCCAAGGACCGGGGCCTGCTTGTAAAGATTACTTTTCCTTTGGATCGCCATGAACAGAAAAATTGAAAAAGAAATTATTCGTCTCGTCGATGACGATGAAGATCAGAGAAAAGCGCTGCGCTTTCTCCTAGAAGCCGCAGGCTATGAAGTTCGAGACTATCCGAGCGGAAGAGACTTTTTGGTAAATGATGAACCTTCTGTCCCCGGATGCGCCATTTTGGATCTTCAAATGCCGGAAATGGACGGATTAACGCTTCTCACGATTATGAGGGAGCGCGAATACCGCGTGCCTGTGGTTTTTCTTTCAGCGCACGGCGACATTCCATCTACGGTGGAGGCTATGAAGAAGGGGAGTCTCGACTTCCTAGAAAAACCGCTCGACAGTCAGAAACTCTGCCAGCTTTTATCCGATATTCTTAAGAAGGACAGAGTTACGAGGAAAGCCGGCATGGAACCGGAAGAGGCTAAGAAGCTGTTCCTCAAGCTTTCTCCGCGACGGCAAGAAATCGCAAAGCTGATTTCTAAAGGGTTGCTGAAGAGAGAGGTTGCCGAACGGCTAAATATCAATCTGAAAACCGTCGAAGCGCATTGCCAGTTCATTTATTCTCAGTTAAACGTCCATTCTGTCGTTGAACTTTCTTCCATTATTTGCGGCGCAGAACTTTCCCAGGATTGAAAATGAAAAGAAGAACTTTATTGCTCAGTCCTCTGCCGTTCGTCTTGTCGTCTTTAGTGAACGCTAAGCCTATTGAAAAGACCGAAACGGCCGAAATCGTCATTATCGGTGCGGGTGCGGCCGGACTGTTTGCAGCCGTGGCAGCAAAGGAAAACGGCGCCGGAAGAGTGGTTTTGATCGAAAAAAATCCGTCGCCTTTCTTTAGCTCTACTTCTTATTCTGCCGGCAGCGTGAACGCGTCCGGCACACTGGCGCAGCTGAAGTACGGTATTCAGGACATTGACGGAAAGGAAGAGTTTACGGAGGAAATTCTCAGACAAGGAAACTACGAGAACGATAAGGCGCTGGTAGCTAATTACGTAAAAAACGCGGCACCGGCTTTAGATTGGCTGACGGAAAAGGGTGTGGAGCTGACGCCATCGACGAACATTGCCTTCCGTATGAAAAGAATGCACGGCTGCGATTTGGCTACAGGTGCAAGATATGTTGAAGTGCTTTTCTCGGAAGCGATTCGCTTAGGTGTTGAAATTTGGTTTAATGCAAAAGCGACCGACTTGATTACTGGAAAGGGCAACGAAGTTCTCGGAGTCAAATATAAAAGAGGAAGAAGCTACGGCAATCTTTTGGCACAAAAAGGCGTGATCTTATGTACAGGTGGGTTTGCCGGCGATGTCAATCGTGTGGACAGAGATATTCCGAAGTTTGCGGGACTGCCGACATTTGCCTCTCCCTCGAGCAGAGGAGAAGGGCTGGATATGGCAACTCGCATAGGCGCTGCGACACACCTGTTGGATTATATGGGCGCTTACGCATACGGCTTTCCGCTGGACGAAGAGACGAGGAGAGGATTGATTTTCCGCGGGCATGTCATGAACCTATACGGTTCGATTACTTTGAATAAAGCCGGTAAACGGTTTATTAATGACGACCAAAACTCTACGAAGGTTGCCCAATTCCTGGCTTCTCGTCATGAAAGAACCGTCTATCAATTAGCGACCGAAGCTCAGCTTTCGGACTTTATGAAAAACGATCCGATACAAGTCATCGGCTGGGACCGAACGAAATTCAATCAGGAAAAAGAAGAAGGCGGCCACTTTATTAACAAGGTTAACTCTCTTGAAGAATGCGCCTCGGAAATGGGGGGCAGTTTCGACACGCTGAAAAATACGATCGATGCTTACAACCGTTCAGTTGCTTCAGGAAATGATGGGGAATTTGGACGGAAGTTCATGAAAGGGCAGTTTTTATCAGGACCTTTTTATCTGTTCAAATGCACGCCGGTCGTCGGGATTACTATCGGAGGACTGAAGGTTAACCGGCAAATGCAGGTGCTTAATGAATACGGCGAACCTATAAGCAAGTTATTTGCTGCCGGAGAAGTTGTCGGCGGTTTGCACGGAACCTCATATATCGGAGGATGCTCCTTGGCCGGAGCGCTGGCCCTCGGCAGAATGGTCGGCGAACAGCTTGCGAAGAGCTAGTCGTTTTTTAGAAGAGCAGATTGTTACTCCCACCAGGCGACAGCCCTTGTCGGTGCGCCGTCAGCGTTTTCGAGTTTGAGAGGAAAGCAAGAAAAATTGAATAGGCTACTGCCGCATTGATCCAAATTGGCTAAGTTCTCAATATTGATAATGTATTCACTGCTGTCCAAAATAATTTGCTCTTTGACTTTGGCCTCAACATTTACAGTTAATCCAGGCCCCAGAAAGTTAAAAGTCATAAACAAGCCCCTGCTAA
>NZ_DBMALT010000042.1:0-24244 GCF_057870745.1 Parasutterella sp.
ACCTAGACAACCAAAAAAAATATGGAAACAGGTCTTGCTTCGCAAGACTAAAGAAAAACTTTATCCTAAAGTGCTTGACAACTACCGGGGTTCCAGAGATTGAATTTTGAGGATATTCCTAGTTCAGAAATTGTTCAAAAATCCCCGTCTTTTTCTTATTTAGTAACCCATTATTTCAAGCTGTATCTGATATGTTGCTGATTGTGACAGGATGATACCGGGGTAATGAAATTTTTAACTACTTAATTATTTGATTTATTATAAAAAATAATATTAGTCTACGACATATTAATGCAGCTAACGGATTAAAAATCGGCAGTCTAGTTCAGACGGTATAAGGGGATTTTCCGATTATTCAAATTCTTCGAGAAGCCTAGTATGCCAGAGCGTTAGGGACAAACCCCCATTATTAAAAGGACAAAAATAATGTCAGTCGATTTCGTTAATCTTTCGATGACCAGAAGAAAATTAATTAAGGGAACAGCCTGTTCAGCAGCAGCGGCATCCGCTCCCTCTCTGGTGAACCATGCATTTGCGGAACAAATTGCAAAATTAGAAAAAGAAGGATGGTCCAAACATCCGGTCGCCTGCACAATGTGCGGTGCTTACTGCGGCATCTTAGCGATGCGCAAAGAAGGCGAACCGATATCAGAAAAAACCGTTCGAATTTTTCCGAACCCCGGACATCCTCAGCAAGGTTACTGCGGCCGTTCTGCCGGCGCGATGTGGATCTGGAACCACCCTCTCCGTCTTCGCAAACCCTTAAAACGTATCGGGGAAAAAGGCGAAGGTAAATTTAAAGAAATTACTTGGGACGAGGCTCTAAACGAAATCGGCGCCAAAGTTAAAGATCTTGTCCAAAAGTATGGTGAAAGCTGCATCACAACAACATCTCATAATTTTCAGGGAATGAGCAAATGGCTGACTTTCCCGCTAGGTTCTCCCAATAACATCGGACACCAATCTTCCTGCAACGCTGCGGGTATAAATGCGCGCAACTGGGTTTTCGGTACCGGCTTCAGCGGTGCGGGGAAATTAGAACCTGACTACGAAAATCTGCGCTATCTCCTCCTGATCGGACGCACTATGGGAGCTTCGATGGGGGCTCTTCATACTTTGAATGTCGCCAGAGCAAAAGGGGCTCGCGTCGTTGCTATCGATCCGAAAATGCCGGACATTACCTACGGCGATGCCGAATGGGTTGCTATTCGTCCCGGCACAGATGACGCTTTTCTTTCAGCTCTGATCAATGAAATGCTCCGTACAAACACGGCTGATCTGGACTTTATTGAGAAAGGGACGAACGGAGCTTACCTGATCAAAGAAAACGGCCAGCCCCTTACTCAGGCTGAGGTCATTCAGGGTGGAGATAAAACGAAATATGTCGTCGCCTCCCCCGACGGACGCCTCTCTTTCAGAGGCGTTCTAAGAAATGATAAAGGCATACCGACCGCCTTTGATGAGGATTCTTCCTTCAAGGCTGACCTGAATATGAGCGGATCTGTCAAGCTTGCAGATGGATCTTCCTGCCCGGTTAAAACCGCTTTTGTCATCATTAAAGAGACGCTTGCTCCTTATACCCCCGAAAAAAGCTCTGAAATTACCGGTATACCCGCCGATATGATTCGCAGAATTGCTCGAGATTTCACCAATCTCAAGGGGGTAATTGATGACGGGTGGTATACCTCTAAAAATGGTACAGATGTTCAGGTTTATCGTTTAGTCTCGATCGCAAACGCCTTTAACGGCAACATCGATATACCCGGCGGAATGATTGTTACGGCTGCTGCCGGTCTGAAGATTCCGAGTGTCTCCCAAGGAAAAGGTCCGAATGGGGAAACTTGGAGGATGGCTAAAGAAAAGCGCATCGATAAGATCATCTATCCGGAAGCCGAGGGCACTTTCAAAGTGGCTATGGAAGCTGTTCTGACCGGAAAACCTTACCCCATCAAGGCAGCCTTCTTTGTGGGCACAACGATGTTCCAAAGAGAAGCAAATTCTGAGGAGCTTGCCGAAAGGCTTAAAAAACTTGAACTTAGTGTCGTTCAAGACGTTCTCCCTCAAGAGATTTGCGATTACGCTGACTATGTCCTTCCTTCTACGTACTTCATGGAAAGAATGGAAATGTCGGGCGTAAAGTGGGCAAGAGACGGATCGATTTATCTTTCCGATCCTCAACTGAGTCCTCCTGAAGGCTGCGAGGCCCGTCACGATGTGTGGATTCTGCTAGAGATCCTCAGAAGAGCTTTCCCGGAAAGAGCTGCAAGAGTCGGATACAAGGAATGCAAAACAGCTGAAGAATTCAATGCTTACTTTGACGCATTCACAAAGAGAGGCTATGCCCAGCTCTTGGAAGAATGCGACAAAGTCAAGCCCGGTTGGTCTCGTCGGATTCACGAGGACATTAGAACGAAAGGCTGGTCGACGATTAAGATTAAAGAGTA
Organism: Parasutterella sp.; assembly: GCF_057870745.1. NCBI lineage: Bacteria > Pseudomonadati > Pseudomonadota > Betaproteobacteria > Burkholderiales > Sutterellaceae > Parasutterella > Parasutterella sp. The sequence goes on from NZ_DBMALT010000042.1 coordinate 2,445, forward strand.
CGGCGTCTATCCCTATAAGAAACCCTTCGGAACGCCTTCCGGCAAAGTTGAAATTTATTCTTTCAAGAGTTTCGAAAAACCCGCATATGTGCGAGGAATTCCTCCTTTCACGGCACATATTCCTGCACCGGCTTTTACTCCGCCGAAGAGAAACAGTAACGAGTTTATTTTAGTGTCCGGGAAAAACTGCACTTCCTGCTCCGGTCTCAGTATGTTTGCTCTTCCTTCTAAATATCTTGGAGACCGTACTGTTTGGATGAACCCGGAAGATGCAGAAAGACTGGGCATTTCTCATGGTGAAACCGTCGAAGTTGAAGGTATTGATACGGCCTATAAAGGGAATGCTCAAATTACTGTGACGAAGAAAGTTATATCAGGATCACTCTTCGCTTTCGGATTTTCAGGCGGTAATCGAATCAAGCACTTGGCTGATCACCCCGATTATCAGTTCATTAAAGAAGGGATTAATTCTCACTGGTACGCCAAAGGTTATGCACAGCCCGTTTTCGGAACGGTTGCCAATAACAGTGCCGTACGCATCAACAAATTGAGAGGCTAAATCATGGTCGAAAAGAAAAAACAATTAGCGCATCTTTTTGATGCTACACAATGCATCAGCTGCGGAGCCTGTATTGTGGCCTGTTCTCAGACCAACTTTCCCGAAATGCATAATCGCTCTATTCCGGGCCGCGACTGGCTTGCTTCTAATATTCGCGTTTTTCGCTCGGAAGAAAGAAGACCTGTAAATCTGCTGGTTCAATGTCAGCATTGTTCGGACGCTCCCTGCGTTAAGACTTGTCCCTTCGGTGCTAATTACTACGACGAAAACGGTTTGGTTCGCAATGATCCGAACAAATGCGTTGGCTGCAACTACTGCGTAGCGAGCTGTCCGTATGATGCCCGCTGGTCTCATCCGGATAACGGACTTCCCATGAAATGCATGAGTGACGGATGCTTGAAATTGATTCAACAGGGAGAACAACCTGCTTGTGTTCAGGCTTGTCCGGCTCAAGCCCGTTTCTTCGGAGATGTGAAAGATCCGCAAAGCGAAATTTCTAAGAAGATCGCTTCCTGTCGTACCGAACTCCTTATGCCGAACAAAGGCACGAAACCTAATTTCTTTGTAGTGGTGCAAAAATGATTGATTTATCCACACTTACTCCTCAGCTTCAGGCAACTCATTGGGGATGGACGATTGCCTTATTCCTCTGGTTCATCGGGTTATCCGGAATGGGATTTTTCATTAACTATTGGGTTCGGCAAAAGAATTTTGTTTATGTTCTGACGTTCTGCGGAATTGCAGGTTTAGCATTGGTGACCAGTCATTTAGGACGCCTCAGCAACCTTCCGTTTGTGATTTTTTATGCCCTCCGGGACTTCTCCTTCAACTTCCAGTCCTGGATGATGATCGGAATTGTTCTTCTTTCCCTGCTTAGCGTCGGCTCTGTGTTTTATTCCATGATTTGTGCCGGAATTATATTTAAAGGCTCAAAATGGCAAAAATTAGCTCAGTCCAACGGATTTAATGCAGTCTTTTCCGTTCTCGGTGTTTGCAGCACTATTTATTCCGGATTCCTTCTCACGCAGGCTGTCGGAGTTTCACTGTGGAATTCGTCTCTTATCCCCGTTCTTTGGATTATGTCCGGCCTGACGAGTTCCATCGCCATGTTGGAACTGATGTCGGCAATGGGATTGGTTGATCACAAGTCTGTCGGCTGGTGTTCCAGAACATCTGTTTGGGTTGATACAGCTAAGCTCTTTGCGATTTTCTCCTTTGTTTATGTAGCGTTAGGTTCTGCTTCCATAGGTGCTCGAGCGGGCGCAGAGGCTCTTATTAGCGGGAACCAGGCCTTGATGTTTTGGATCGGGGGAATCACTTTCGGTACTGCTCTGCCTCTTCTGATCAATCTTATTACTCGAAGCCAAAAGGCGATAACAGGCGGTGCGATTTTTGCAGTCTTTGGTGCCTTGTTTTTAAGAGCTTCCATCCTTTTTTCAGGTTATTACGATTCTCTTAGTTTTTAAGGGGCCTCCGAAGGCAAGGAAACATCTTTATACCTAGACGTTCCAAAAAAGAAAAATCCTTCCTGAGCCACAAACTCAAGAAGGATTTTTTTCAAAAAACTAAAAGTTAGTCGTTGTCTTTCGTGCCTTTAAGAAGAGGCATGGAACTGGAACTTCCGCCGATAAGACCAGCTTTGGAGTAAATGCCAAGCTTGTTGCGTGTATCGACGATGTCGAGATTACGCATGGTCAGCTGGCCGATACGGTCAGAGGCTGTGAACATCGAATCGCCCTTTTCCATCGTGAGGCGTTCTGGTTCATATGTCAGGTTGGGGGAACGTGTATCAAGGATCGTGTAATCATTGCCGCGGCGAAGTTCGATATCGACTTCTCCTGTGATTGCACGAGCAACCCAGCGCTGAGCAGTTTCGCGGAGCATGATGGCTTGCGGGTCAAACCAGCGGCCCTGATAAAGCAGACGGCCTAGTTTAATGCCGTTGATTCTCCACTGTTCGATCGTGTCTTCGTTGTGGATGCCGGTGACGAGACGTTCGAAAGCGATATGGAGCAATGCCATTCCCGGGGCTTCGTAAATACCGCGGCTCTTGGCTTCGATAATACGGTTTTCGATCTGGTCGCTCATGCCGAGGCCATGACGGCCGCCGATGCGGTTGGCTTCGAGCATCAGTTCAACCTTGTCGTCGTATTCTTTGCCGTTAAGGGCAACAGGAATGCCCTCTTCGAAACGAACAGTGACTTTCTCAGGCTTGATGTCGACTTCTTCTTTCCAGAACGGAACACCCATGATCGGTTCAACGATCTTCATGCTACTGTCGAGGTGTTCGAGGTCTTTGGCTTCATGTGTTGCGCCGAGCATGTTGGAGTCGGTGGAGTAAGCCTTTTCCTTGCTCATCTTGTAGCCGAAACCGTTGTCGGCCAAGAACTGGCTCATTTCAGCGCGGCCGCCCAGTTCGCTGATGAACTCAACGTCAAGCCAAGGTTTGTAAATCTTGAGGTCAGGATTGGCAACTAAACCGTAACGGTAGAAACGTTCGATATCGTTTCCTTTGTATGTAGAGCCGTCGCCCCAAATGTTGACGCCGTCTTCGCGCATGGCGTTGACAAGCATGGTGCCGGTAACGGCACGTCCGAGCGGAGTGGTGTTGAAGTAAGTAACGCCGCCGGTTGTGATGTGGAAAGCGTTGCTTTGAATCGCAGCGATGCCTTCGGCGACTAACTGTTCACGGCAGTCAACCAGACGGGCGATCGAAGCACCGAAGTCCATAGCCTTTCGAGGAATTGCCTCGTAATCGTCCTCATCAGGCTGACCAAGGTTAGCAGTGTAAGCGCAGGGGAAAGCGCCTTTCTTTTTCATCCAGAGCAAAGCTGTGCTGGTGTCAAGACCGCCGGAGAAAGCAATACCGACTTTTTCACCGATCGGGAGGGATTTCAGGATAGTTTCCATGACTTTATTAACTCTTCATTAACGAGGCTATGAACAAAATTTTGTTCGACGGGTGGTGTCGAACTCCAACATGACATTATGTCCAAAAGAAGCGGCCAAAACTTCAGTTGAAATATAAATTTTTTAGATTTTGCCTAAGTAGTTTCCTCAACTCTTCAAAAACGGCTAATTTTTCTTGTCGCGTTAACGTGAATCTGAAACTATATCTAAATGAATTTCCCAGAAATTTTCTCCATCATCCGATGCAGAATAAGCATGGCTAGTACCTTGTAACAATAATATTTTCGCTTAAAGCTCCGGGTATAAGTGTCGGAGCTTTATGCGAGCGTCGCCAGTTGTAAATTGCCAATTAACGACTCTTTTCTCAGCATTTCTCTGCGTAATAAAACTTTTAACGGTGTTCCGGAGAACGTTTATATCGGCGACTCTAAACGGAATGCATTGTCGCTTCAATATGCTAAAGCCTATCTCCGCTACATTAAGCCAGGAACCGTGCTTGGGCGTGTAGTGCAGCTCCAGCTTATCGCGTAACCGGTGCGCTTCTTCCGGATCGAATGCCTCATAAAGCGACGCAAGTTTATGAGTGTTCAGGTTATCCATCACAAGTACCACTTTCCTCGCTGTCGGATAATGGATATCAACTAAATCACGAATGAATTGCGCCCAATCTTTCTTGGCTCGTTTGTTTTCAACTTCGGCAATCATCTTTCCCGTCAAAGGCTCTACAGCCAAAAATAATTCGGCTACGCCTAAACGGACATATTCATCATCAACTTTCTCGATACTCCCCGGCCTCGTCGGCAGCGGCCCCCGGACTTCTCCTATAAGCTGTTTGGGCGACTCGTCCATGCAAACAACCGGATATGACGGATCGTAAGGACGCTGATAAACATCCAACACATCTTCCATGCAGGTCACGAACTCGGCGTCGTGATGCGGCGGAATTTTCCAGTATTCACTCAGATGAGGCTTAAATTCGTTTTTTTTAAAACCCTTTGTACTGTCATCGGCGAAATCTTTTCCACGATCTCCAATTCGACGAGTTTGTCTGCCAGAAGCCTCATCGTCCACCGTGTCCGCCCTTCGGGAGGTTCGCTGCAGGCAAGCTGGGTCAACTTAGCCTCGAAAGCGCCATCAAAAATCACGGGTCTCTTACTTTTTCCTGTAGGCCGCGGCCGGATAATGGCATCCAAACCTTGAGAAACGAATTTCTCTTTTAAGTGATTTAGCGTACGTTCAGACAAGCCGACAGCTTTTGAAGTTTGATTGACCGTCCAATGCTCTGTGGTATGAGGACCTTTATCTAAAAGTAAAAGAGCTCTTGCAAAAAGCACGATTTTGGCTGATCTTGAGCCGGTGCTGCTGATTTTTTGAAGCTCTTCAACTTCCTCTTTAGTTAAGGTAACTCTGAATTGAGGTGATATAACGAAGCTCCTATTTTCTTCATTTTATCACCTCATAAAAACGAACTAATTAAAATTACAAGATACTAGTTTATTTATTCAATGACTAGCGTTTGTCTGTTGCTCTTCCTCATCTAATAATAGTCCAAGTTTTTCATGCATCTTTAGAAAACCTTCCGCTAGCCGATCTTTGTCAATAAGAGTATCTTGCTGTGTGGCAACCAAGTAATCGAATTGCTCTATTCCCTTGTATGACAATGTATCTCGAATCATACCTTTAGTCTGATGAGACAAGCCGTCAGAAAAATTATTAACAATGAAAGAGAGGTCGTAGAGGTCCCTTATCTTGTCTCTGCCTTGATAAGCCATTGCCTTCATCCGAGCCAAGGCATCAATGCCGTAAACCTTGATACCGTGAATTTGTGTCCAATCCTTTGAGGCTTCTTCCAGGCCGAGATTTTTATTTCTGTATGAAACTTCAATTTTCAAAGGATGTACGTCATTTCCGTAGTCAATGATGCAGCGCTTCACTGTCGCAGTATCTTTTGCAACTCGAAAATTTACACCGTGGTTCACGCAAAACCGTTTGACTATCTCTTTGATGTCTTGTTTCCGACCATCCAAATCAATATCTTCGGAGAAACGATCTAAACCATAACAAAGAGACAACGCTGTCCCGCCTTTAAGAACGAATTGATCCGTCTGTTTGTTCAAAAACAGTAGAAAGGCTTCAATAAAATTACCATGATTTGTCTGCCAATCTTTTTCTTCATCGGTCATATCCATGCTCCCTCAAGAAGTGCAGCCAAGGCACTCCATATTCTTTTCCAATGAATTCTTTGATTTTTAACCAGCGAGGCGAGTTTTTCAGCAGCAGCAATTTGGAAAAGACTTCAGGCGTATAACTTTCGTTGCAAATCAATTCGTTTTTCATGCCTTGTGCATAACCGAAGGCCCCATCGGCAACAAGGTCAAGAAGCGCTCGGATATGATTGGCGGCCTTGTGGTTCCCTGGATGCCCTGGCACAGAAGAATTGTCTTCAATACCGTAATCTCCGAAAACGGAGTCAGAAGACTCACGAACGGTCAAATTTTTCCATTGAATTCCAGAGGCGTGCCAATCCCCACACGTCTCCAAACTGCATCTCAAATTTAAAGCATGAATTCCAGATATGTATTTCATTTCCATTTCCAAATGCTTCTGCTCTTTGATTTTAAACGTCTCTCGCTTTGTTCTTAAGTATGTTTCCTGCCGTTCAATTTGTACATCAAAATTTTGCGGTTTCGGATCATATCTTTCGGCTTCCAATTCCCACATTAAGCCATTTGATTTTCAGGTCGGTAAAAATATTGTTTTTTCTTCTCCAATTGACCCTCTAAATATTTACTCATTTACATCAGAAAAAGTCGGATATAGAATTTCGTGCAAAGAAATTCATTAATAACAACCACCAAAAAGGAGAAAAAGTGCAGTTTTTTCGTAGAAGCATGCTTCAAGTAATGGTGTCGGGTGCACTTTGCTCGGCCCTCCCTTCTATCGCTTTCGCACAGACACAAAAGTTAGCACCTGAATATGACGTGATCGTCATCGGTTCAGGATTTGCCGGTCTAGCCGCTGCCATTTCGGCGGCTGAAAACGGAGCAAAAGTTGCCGTTCTGGAAAAAATGCAGGTCGCCGGCGGCAACTCTTCTCGCTCCGGCGGCATGATGGCTATTCCTGGCTCCTCCGTCCAGAAAGAACAAGGCATCGAAGATTCACCGGCTAAGCTCGCTGCCGATATGAAACGCATCGGCTTAGGTTTAGGCGATCCTGAACACATTAAAGTCGTGACAGAACACGCTGCTCCGACATTTGAGTGGACCAAGAAACAAGGCGTTGTTTGGCGCACCGACTTAACCGGCAAAGGCGGACACTCTGCTCGCCGCTGCCTGATTACTGAAGAAGGCACCGGCCAAGGCATCTTGATCCCGTTCATGAAAAAACTCAAGGAACTCGGTGTTCCTGTCTTGACTGGAATGAAGGTCATTCGTTTAGATAAGAATAAAGACGGTCGAGTCATCGGTGTCACGGCTCTTGAAGATTACAAGTTCGGCAAAGAAGATTCCGGCAAACCAGTTGAGATCAAGGCCAAAGACGGTGTGATCCTCGCCTTCGGCGGCTTCTCGGCTGACGTGGGTTATAGAACTCGTCTCGATCCGAAGTTAACCGGCAATCTGAAAACGACGAATCAACCGGGCGCTACAGCTGAATTGATGCGTGAAGCCAGCCGAATCGGAGCCAATATCATCCAGGCCGACTGGATTCAGTTCCTGCCGAACACTTCGCCGGACGAAGAAGGCATGGGTATGGGCTCGCATTTTGCCAGCGTCGGCGGCTCTCTGTACGGTTTATGGATCAACACCAAGACCGGCAAGCGTTTCACCGACGAATTCGGTGATCGCAAAACGACCACCGATGCTATTTTCAAAGTGCTGGATGCCGGTGGAAAGACAATCTCGGTTACGGACTCTGTCGGCGTTGCCTCTTTCAACAAAGTGCGTCCCGGCGCCATGGATATCTTGAGAAAGAACGGTGCGGTTAAGGAATACGCAACTCTCGATGACTTGGCCAAGGCCTACGGTATCAGTCCCGACGCTCTCAAACAGACCTTTGCCGAATTCAACAAGGCCATCGAAAGCGGAAAAGATACGGAATTCGGACGCAAACTCGATAAGGACATCAAGCCTTTGACGCATGCGCCCTACTACGTCTCTGAAATGAGCCCGAAGATTCACCATACGATGGGAGGCATCGCCACGGACACTTCGACCCGTGTCTTGTCAGTTGTTGACGACAAACCGATTCCCGGACTTTATGCAGCCGGTGAGTGTACAGGCGGCATCCACGGTGCGGTCAGAATTGGTGCAAATGCAGTAATGGACTGCTTGGTCAACGGCAAATTAGCTGGTGAAACCGTGATGAAAGACGCTAAAAAATAATATTAGCTATTAATAATTAGAGGACTGCCGTAGAAAAACTCCGGCAGCTTAATTTTTTTCTTTTGCTAAAGGGCGCGGTTTGGCTGCAGTTGGTTTTTCCGGAGGTTCGCGGAAGAGCGCCAAGATATGCCTCATCGAAAGAATGGGATGCTTGAGCAGCAGCTTCGGACCGGAAAAAGCCATAATTTCTTTGGCCCTCTCCTTGTATCCTTTCCCATAGCAGTGGATATTGCATTTTGCGCAGACGGGCTTCTTCTCTCCGAACGGACAGCAAGCCAGTCTTTTCACGGAATATAAATAGAACTCCTCGCATTCAGGACAGAGCCCTTCTTTGGTGTTGTGATGAGCGTGGCAGTAAATCTCGGTCATGATGCGAATCGTCTCAACATCCTTAGCGATATAAGGAAGTTTGAGCTGCTGTTCGCGTTTTTCGCTGAGATTTAACTTTTTAAGTTCATATTCCAACATCTGACACTCACCAAAATACAAGGAGAAATACAGAATCTTCAGGTCGAGCTTAGGAGCGACTGCTTAAAATTTTATTAAGTATTGAGAATGATTTGCATTTGAAAAAGTTTCAGAATGTTATTTCTCCGATTAATCAGCAAACATTCAGGCATTCAAAGCACAATACGATTATTCGACTGACAGAAAGCATGTTTGTATGACCGAAAGCATCTCTGACAAACCCGGCTCCGACATCCGAGAAGGAACTTCCGTAACTCATTGGGGAGTTGTGGAGACGATCGTTGTAGACGGAAAGATTTCTAAACTTGAACCGGTTCCGGAGGACTGGCACCCTTCTCCGAATTTAAATGCTCTGGCGGAGCTGCCTTATGCACCTTCTCGGATTCGTTATCCGATGGTGCGCGAAAGTTACCTTAAAGAAGGGATAGCCTCAAGAGATCGCCGCGGAGAGGGTAAATGGATTCGTGTTTCTTGGGACGAAGCGCTTGATCTGATTGCCTCCGAACTTAAACGTGTTTATTCAGAGTACGGTCCGAGCGCTATTTTCGGTCAATCCTACGGATGGAAGTCTCCGGGTACCGTGAATTCAGCTAGTACGCTTCAAAGAAGATTATTAAGTCTTTGCGGCGGTTATGTTTCGGGCGTCAATTCTTATTCCACTGCCGCGATCGGAACCATACTCCCTTATGTTATAGGAACAGGCGATCCTCAGTCGACGGATTGGAATGTTGTTCTTAAAAACAGCAAACGTATTGTGCTTTGGGGCGCGGATCCGATTGTGACGAATGACATCGACTGGTCCACGACACTGCATAACTACTTTCCTTATTTAGAGAAACTTAAAGATTCCGATATCAAAACCATCGACATCAATCCGGTTAGAACAGAAACCGGCGAGTTTTTAGGCAGCGAATGGATCGCACCCAAGCCCGGAACAGATTGCGCCTTAATGCTCGGCATGATGTATGAACTCGAATGTTCAGGCAAAACGGATAAGAACATCCTTCAAAACTGTACTTCCGGATTTGAGGTCTTCCAGGACCACCTTCTCGGAAAGTCAGACGGAATTCCTAAATCGCCTGAATGGGCTTCAGAAATTACCGGTATCCCTACTGACAAAATCCACTCCTTAACTCATGAATTAGCGGACAACCGCACCATGATCATTATGGGATGGGGCATACAACGAATTCAGTACGGCGAGCAGCCGCATTGGATGGCATTCACCCTGGCAAGCATGCTGGGGCAAATCGGGTTGCCAGGCGGAGGCGTGGGCACGAACTACCACTATTCTTCCGGCGGCTGCCCTTTCCATATCGGCCCGATGATCGGAGGCTTAGCGTCTCGAGTAGAACCTGTGCTTCCGAGATTAAAGCCTTGGAAAGGAAGTGCTTATATTCCGGTTATGCGGTTTGCGGATTGTTTCCTGAACCCCGGAAAGACGATCGAACATAACGGTAAAAGACTTACTTACCCTGACATCCGAATGGTGATGTGGACGGGCGGCAATCCTTTTGCACATCAGCCCGAAACGAATCGCCTTCTCTCTGCTTGGAAGAAACCGGAAACCATCGTCGTCACCGATTGCTTTATGACGGCTACCGCTCGTCATGCGGATATTGTGCTTCCGGCACAAACCGTGTTTGAGCACAACGACATCTGTCCGATCGGCACTTACACGAACGACGGCATAGCAGCAAACCACGCAATGATTGCGCCGATTGGTGAATCTCGTTCCGATTACCGGATTTATTCAGAATTGGCTCGTCGTATGGGAGTGGAGCAGGAATTTACTCTTGGTCTAGATGAGATCGGATGGATTCAGGCGATCTACCAAGAAGCAAAGAATCGAGGCTTAAGCTCCGGAATCCAACTCCCTACCTTCGAAGAGTTCTGGTCAAAGGGCATCGTTTTTTATCCGGAAGATGAAACGAGCAAGGAGTTCGTAGCTTTTGAGGAATTTAGAAAAGATCCTGCAAACCATCCTCTTAGGACCGAGAGCGGCAAAATCCAAATCTTTAGTCCTAGGATCGCAAGTTACGGTTATGACGACTGCCGCGGATATCCGAGTTATTTTGAGCCGAGCGAATCTTTAAACAATAAGAAGAAGTATCCGCTGGCCTACATGTCTGGCAAAAGCGCTCACAGACTTCATAGTCAGTTAGACGGAACAACACATACAGCCTCGCATAACATCGGAGATCGAGAGCCGATATGGATTCATCCCGATAACGCTGCCGAGAGAGGAATTCAAACCGGTGATGTCGTTCTTGTTCGCAACGATCGTGGAAACGTTCTCGCCGGCGCCGTTGTTACCGATAAGGTCAGAAAAGATGTTGTTCTTATTCGTCACGGAGGATGGTTCGAGCCGCAAAAGCAGGAAGACGGTTCAACGCTTGACGTTCACGGCAATGCCAACACGCTGACTATGGATGTCCCGACATCCAAATTGGCTTGCGGAAACGTAGCCTCTTCCGGACTTGTCGAAGTAGAAAAATTCGAAGGCGATCTGCCTACCGTCAAAATTCGAGAAGAGACTGTGCCTCAGCCTAAAGCCTGACAATCTTTGTCCGATTCTCCTAATTGAAGACACTTAAGCCTGCGCCTTACTAAAACTGCGCAGGCTTTGTGTTTGTAGGAGTATTCTTATTTGGTGAATAAGAAATCAAACCAACTATAAGAATAAGGATCGGTCATGGCTATCTTTAGCAAGAATATCGACATGCTTAACGGAACTATCTGGGACAAGATGGTTGTTTTCGCAATTCCCCTAGCCCTGACCGGCGTTTTACAGCAGCTGTATAACCTTGCAGACGTTGCGGTCCTCGGACATTTTGTTTCTAATGAGGCAGTGGCAGCCGTCGGCACGAACGTTCCTATCGTGGGCCTGATTGTTGCCTTCTGTATTGGCCTTTCCATCGGCGCAAACGTCGTAGTCGCACGGTATTTGGGTATGCGCAAATACGATGACGCGTCCAGAGCTGTTCATACTGCTTTTGCCACAGCTGTGATCTTCGGCGTTATCGCGATGATAATCGGCGAGCTTTGTTCTTCCATCTTGATGGTATGGATGCAAGTGCCGCCGAACGTCGTTCGTCACTCTGAGATTTATCTTCAGATGTATTTGCTGGGCATGCCCTTCATTTCCATCTACAACTTCCTGTCAGCAGTTTTGAGAAGCCAGGGAGATACACAAACGCCTTTATGGGCCTTGTGCATCGCCAGTGTCTTTAACGCTTTGGGAGACTTATTCGTCGTAACTGTTGTCGACTGGGGCATCGGCGGCGTGGCTTTGATGACCGCTTTAGCCAACTTGTTGGCTTCCGGCATCCTTGTTTATAAGCTCATGCGCACAGATGGGCCGCTCCGCCTTTATCCGAATCGTTTATTCAAGATGGACAAGAAGGCCTTGCGCTCCATGATCAAGATCGGCTGGCCTGCCGGTCTGCAGAGTTCGGTTTTCTCCCTTTCTAACTTAATTATCCAGAGCGCCATCAACTCGCTGGGTGCTGATGTAATGGCGGCCTCCGTTGCAGCCTTTACGATCGAGATTAACTGCTACTGCGTGATTAACGGTTTCGGTTTGGCAGCAACAACATTCATTAGCCAGAACTACGGCGCCGGCAATCTGGAACGCTGCAAACGAATTACTCGCGTCAACATGGCCTTGAATATCGGCATCACGGTGGTGTTGAGCGTTCTGATCTATGGCTTCGGCCGATATTTGCTTGGTTTCTTCACACAATCCGAAGAGATTATTTCTTTGGGTATGATTCGACTGCTCTGGGTCGTGATTCCCGAACCCTTGAACTCCGTTATGGAAGTTCTTTCCGACTCAATGCGCGGTTACGGTTATTCCCTGCCGCCTGCCATCATCACAGTAGTGGTCATTTGTACCATCCGAATCGTTTGGGTGTATTCGGTGTTCGCGGCTAAGCCGACCTATGAAATTTTGATGATGGTCTACCCGCTCAGTTGGCTCGTGACTTCGATCTGCCTGACGTTCCTCTACTTCAGATTCATGAAGAAGCTCCCGGCGAAACGCTGCAGAACGGCCGTAAAAAAAATAGTGACGGAGGGATAATCCTGCATCTAAATTTTTCAACATCTTCCATAAATGCGTTATGAAACCGTTAATGACTGATAAGCCGGTCGGCATAAAAAATGTTCTTCTTGTTGGTAACTCTTTCATGTTCTATAACTGCGGTGTTAACGGAATGATAAACGGTTTTGCAAAAGCAAAACACCGAGATCTCGTCATCACGCTTGTCGGTATCGGAGGCGCTAGCCTGTATTGGCACGACGTGAAGAGTTATTTGCGACCGAATGCTCTAAGAAGCTACAAAATCGCGAGCGACGGTACGAACAAAGTAACGTTCTTGGATTATCCAGACGGAAAGATCTTTGATGCCGTTGTTTTAGAAGATTCGAGTCAAGGGCCGATTCATCCGGAGCTAAAAGAGCTTTTTCGGGAGTCGGCTAGGAAACATTGTCAGGATATTCGTGAAGCCGGCGCCAAACCGTTTTTTATGATGACCTGGGCCTACAAAAACAAACCTGAGATGACCAGTCTTTTAGCCGATGCAACGATTGAAGTGGCTAACGAAAATTCTGCTTCCGTCATACCCTGTGGCATGGCATTTGAACGATCCTCGAAAGATTTTCCCGAGATTGAGCTCATTCGATCTGATAACAGACATCCGACGGTAGCCGGAACTTATTTAGAGGCAGCGGTGTTTTTTGCGTCCTTGACAGGAATCGCTCCGACGGATTGCGATTTCTATGGTCGTTTTGATGATTTGGTGGTGACTTGGGAAACCGGTAAAAAATTACAGCAAATTGCCTGGGACACCGTGCGGGACTTCAACTGCTGGTGATTAGAAAAACCAAGAATCTAGGGGAAAACACTTATAACCCATTCCCGCATTTATACCTCTCGAATACATCCCGTGGGATGGATTTAACCGCCATTGATCCGTTTTTGATCCTCCGGAAAAAGTCAACAATGACTTCATTGATCGAATCTCAATTCAATCTGTTTCGGAGGAAATATGAAAAGAAGAACCATGATTCAATCCGGCATCGGCGGTTTGGCTGCTGCCTTCTCTGCCTCTGCCTTTGCCAGCACAAAATTGAAAGGCAATGAAAAGATGATGCCGGTCGACACCCTGAACCACGAACCCGGCTGGGACAAAGAACCTGTTGAAGTCTTGGAAATCAAGGGCGTCAGAATCGGTGAAGGCCGTCCTAAGATCATTGCTTCCACGACTGCTAAGACGCCCGAAGCTTTCATCGCGTTGGTTCAGGACTACAACAGTCGTCCTGAACTTCAGATGATCGAGCTCCGCCCTGACTACATCGGTGAAATTTCCGGTAAAGAATTTGCCAAGCTCACTAAGCAGGTCTATGAAATCGTCAAGAACAAACCGATTCTCATGACCTTCCGCGACAAGACCGAAGGCGGCGGCAGACACGTTTCCGACGAATACTACAGAGACTTCTATTTTGACGTTCTCGACAATGGCAAGATTGACCTTATCGACATCGAAATGTTCCGCAACGCCGATATCTGCAAGCAGATCGTGAAAAAAGCCAAAGAAAAAGGCGTCAAAGTTGTGATGAGCGACCACGAATTCGGATGGACTCCCTCTGAAGCTGAAATCATTCGTCGTCTTCTCCTTCAGGAACAATTAGGCTCCGACATTCTGAAGATTGCTGTAATGGCCCACAACACCGGTGACGCACTCAACCTGATGAACGCAACTTGGAAGACACGCAATTACTTCTCCCGCAAACCGATGCTCACAATGGCTATGGGCAAAGATGGCGTCTTAAGCCGCATGACCGGTGAATTCACAGGTTCCGACATCACTTTCTGCATGGTTGGCGGCAAACCTTCCGCTCCGGGCCAGATCCCTAGTGAAGAAGCCGAACAGATCCTGAATTCCATTCACAAGGCCATGTACCCGGCTAAATAATTCTTAAGAGAACCTCCTCTCAAGGAACAAACATGCTGAATAAATTAGTATTTCTCTCCGCATTGAGCGTTGTTGCACTCTCTGGGGCAGCCCAGGCAGCAACGTTCAATCCGGGAACTTACACAGCCGTTTCGAAAGGCAACGGCGGTGAAGTTCCGGTCACGGTGACCTTTACCAAGAATGCGATCGAATCCGTCAAGATCGGTGCAAACAAAGAAACACCGGGAATCGGTTCTATTGCCATCGAAAAACTTCCTAAAGCAATCGTTGATAGCCAAAGTCTGGCTCTGAACGGTGTGAGCGGCGCCTCCATCACAAGTCACGCAATCCTCGCAGCTGTTGCTGCCTGCGTGAAACAAGCCGGCGGCAATGTTGACGAACTTTCCAAAGCCAAAGCACAGAAAGCTGTCGTCAAAAATGAAACTTTGAATGCTGACATCGCAGTCGTCGGCGCCGGTGCTGCTGGTCAGACTGCCACTATCCGTGCAAGCCAGCTCGGCAAGAAAGTCATTCTGATTGAAAAGATGCCTTTTACTGGGGGCGCTGCAGCGGTTAACGGCGGCACGGTTGTGATTCAGGGTTCTAAGATCCAGAAAGAAGCCGGTGTTAAAGATGACTCTCCTGCCATCATGACCGAGGACTACATCAAAAACGGCCACAATCTGAACGACCGCAGAATGCTTGAGCTTTACGTCAACAACGTCGGCCCCATGGTTGATTGGGCAACGACCGAAGGCGGAATGCAACTAAATACAAAAGCAGGTTTCACCAATGAAGCTGAACACAGCAAACCTCGCGTCATGCGTTGGGTTGACGGTGCTCAGGGTGCAACTCGTAACTTCAAAGCTTCTGTTGAAAAATCTGGCGCGAAAGTTCTTTTAGCTACTCCGGCGAAAGAACTCATCGTTGACAATGGCCGCGTGGTCGGTGTCAAAGCGGAAGGCGACAACGGCATCCACTACACCATTAAGGCTCCTGTGGTTATCTTGACGACAGGTGGTTTCGGTGCCAATAAGTCGATGCTTGCCGGCAGCCTTAAGAACTCTCTCTACTATGGTGTAAAGAGTTCCAACGGTGAAGGCCACCAAATGGCGATGAAGATCGGTGCCAAGACTCAGATGATGGATCTGGGCAAGATCTACCCGAACGGCATGGAAGTCGCTCCCGGAATTGCTAAGTCCACCATTTGGTCTAACAAGGCAGCCTTTGAGGACCACAGCGGCATTATGGTCAACAAAGCCGGTAAGCGCGTCATCAGCGAGCTCGACACGAACCACAACATTAAGAATGAAGAAGTTAAACAAGGCGGCAAGCTCTTCATCCTGATGGCTCAGCCCTCTTACGATGCTTTCCTGACCAAACTTTCCATTACCGGCATCAGCAAAGGTGACATGGACAAGTGGCTCGCCCAGGACGGCAAAGGCTATCCGATCGTTGTTAAAGCTGACAGCATTCCTGCCGTCGCTAAGAAAGCCGGTGTTAACGGCGCAGAACTTCTCAAGACAGTTGCTCGTTACAACGGTTTCGTGAAAGCCGGCAAAGACGCAGACTTCAATCGTCCGGCCAAGTTCATGAAAGAAGTCATTGCTGATAAAGGACCTTACTACATCGTTGAACAACAGCCTCGTTTTGCTACAACGATGGGCGGTGTGGTCACTGACATGAACCTCAATGTTTTGGATGAGAACAACAAGCCGATAAAAGGTTTGTTTGCAGCAGGTGAACTCGTCGGCGGCGCTATGGGCGATGACTCCCCTCCCGGAGGCAACATGGCCTGGGCTATGACCAGCGGTAAGTTAGCTGCCGAACGTGCCGTCCAGTCACTGAACAAGTAAGATTAAGTTCTAAGAACCTTGATCCACAATTCCGAAGGGAGACTAAAAAGCCTCCTTTCGGATTTTGCCTATGAATCTCAAGAAACTACTGAGTACTTTTCTATGGGTTCTGATCCTTGTGATCAGCGTCCCTTGCTTAGCTTATGAAGGTTTAACCGTCAAAATCGGATACGCGCAGGGGCTTGAGCTTTACCATCAATCTTCAATATTGAAAGAAACTCTGGAGTATCTCCAGAAAAAGATTCCAAATTATCGGTTTGAGTTATTGCCGATATCCTCCGTAGATACTCAGGAAGACATTAAGAAAGAAAAGATAGATTTTCTAATCGCGCCAAGTAATTTCTTTGTAGAACTCTCAGGAGGCATTCCCTTCACGCACCTAGCAAGTCGGATTTTCGACGGTACAAAAGATCCAGCAAAAACCGTCGGAAGTACATTCGTTGTTCGTGCCGAGCGAAATGATATTCAAAGTATCAAAGATTTAAGAGGCAAAAATTGCGCAGCCTCCCTTCCCGATTCCTTGGGGGGCTGGCTTGCCGCTCTCGGGGAAATTAAGGAGCACGGATTCGATCCGGACAACTTCTTTAAAACAAAAAACTTTACACAGTTCCAGGTACCTGATGTACTAAATTCAGTCCTCAGCGGATCTTCCGATGTCGGCATTCTTTCGACATGCATTTTGGAAGAGGCGGAGGCTTTAGGGATGATCGAAAAAGGCAGCCTTCGTGTGATTAACAAAAAGACGGATGACTTATCTCCAATTCATTGTGCGAGATCTACCCAGCTTTACTCCGACATGTCTTTCGTCAGCCTTCAAGGTGTTCCGGAGCCTTTAGTTAGAGAAGTGACTGTTGCCCTTCTTTCTATGCCGGTTTTTGATCATTCACGTTGGTCTGTAGAGAATGATCAGTATTCCATCCGTAAACTTCTCCGGGAGCTCCGGCTCGGACCCTACTCATACCTCAGAGATAACTCATTAACCGGATTGGCAAAACGGTATAAAACCGAAATCATCGCCTTTGTCGGTATCTTGCTTTTTCTTATCTTCAACGAGTTTAATCTACGTCGTTTAGTTAACAAACGAACTCGCCAGCTCTCCGATGCTTTAAAAGCAAAAGAGGAAGCTGATAGAGAAGCGGCAGAAGAGCGCAAAAAGTTCGCAACATTGGAAAAAAACGGAATTATTGCCCAGTTGGGCACGATTATTGCGCACGAGGCCAAGCAGCCAATCGCAACTCTGACGAATTACTTACAGATTTTCAAGATGTATTTGGATAGAAAAAACGATAACGACGCTTTTTCCAAAGATGTTTTTGAAAATATGGAAAACCAAGTTTCTCGCTTGAATACTTTGGTGAATTCTGTTAGGAATTTCGCAAAACAAAAGCAGAATCCTCAGATTAAAACCGACCTTGTTCTCATCACGCAAAAAGCGATAAGGAGCTTGGAGGCAACAGAGCCGGATATAGAAAAAGTAAAAATTTCATTTAACTCAAAGCTTAAGACAGCCCTTGTTCTGGCAGATCCGTTTTCGTTAGAACTACTGATACTTAATCTCCTGAGAAATGGGGCCCAGGAAGCCGTCTCAAACACAGCAAAAGGAAGTCCGATTCTGAAAGTAGAACTCTCCTTATCAAACGATAACAAGAGCTTTATTCTGTTAGTAGAAAATTCGGGGAACCTCATGACTGACAAGGATTTATCGAGATTGGTATCTTTAGGAGAAAGCGTCAAGCCGGACGGCCTCGGCCTAGGTTTGTCGATCATTAGAGGCATTGCCGATCTTCATGGGGCCGATTTGGGTTTCACCGGACGAGATAAAGGCGGTGTCATCGCCTCATTAAGAATCGATCAGCTGCATGTCTAAGGAGGAAACGTGTCCGAATTTTTAGATACCCCCGAACTTCAGGACAAAGTCATTGTTCGCCTCGTCGACGATGACAAGGATTTTCTTCGTTCTATGAAGTTAATGCTGGAAATGATGGGCTGGAAGGTTCGAGATTTTTCTCTTGCTCAGGATTTCCTACAAGAAGAAAACTTCAAGGTTCCCGGATGCATCGTGCTAGATATGCGGATGCCTGGGATGACCGGTTTAGAACTTCAAAGGCAACTTATTAATGATAAAGAGAAAGCTCTTCCCATTATCTTTCTTACCGGCCACGGTGACGTTGAATCAGCAGTGCATACATTAAAAAGAGGTGCCTTTGATTTTCTCCAAAAACCGGTGAATCCACTGAAATTCAATAAGACTATCGAAGAAGCATGTCGATTAAGTCTGGATAATTTCGGAGCATCTCTCGAAGATCGAGAAGTAATAAAAGCTTTCAAATCTCTGACGCCTAGAGAAAAAGAAATCTTTGAGCTCGCAGCCGGCGGCAAATCCAATAAAGAAATCGCCTCAGATTTGGATATTGCTGTGGCGACCGTAAAGATGCACCGGGCCAATGCTTTTGAGAAAATGTCCGTGCACTCCTCTATAGAGGCCCTTCATAAGCTGAATGCAGTAAAAGATAAGGATCGTTGATGCTGTCCAGGAGAAACCTTCTTGCTTCTATGCTTCTTTCCGGCATACCCGCTTTTGCTTCCGAAGTAAAAGATTGGGATGTCATTGTTGTCGGAACGGGAGTCGCAGGTCTTGCAGCAGCTTGCTCTGCATTAGAGGCCGGCGCCGGAAATGTTCTCATTCTTGAAAAATCTCCTGTTGTCGGAGGTCATTCCATCTTATCGACCGGCTACGTTGCAGCTGTGGACAAGCCGAGACAGCAAAGAGCCGGCATTGAAGATTCTCCTTCTCTTATGCTCCAAAACATGCTTGAGGTCGGCGGTTACCTGAATGATGTAGAGCTTGCAAAAATCGTTTGTGAGAATTCCGAAGATACCGTTTATTGGTTAGAAAAGATGGGTGTTAAGTGGGACGGTAATATATATCAAACTGTCGCCGGTCTTCATCCTCGCAGCCATATAACGAATTTTGTGCGAGCCGGATACGACTATGTGATGGCGTTGCTCTCCTCGGCAAAACGAATGGGCGCCAAATTGGCGTTGAACACAAAAGCTTTAGACCTAATAGAAAAGGACGAGAGAGTTATCGGAATTCGCGTTCAAAACCTCGATGGTTCAATAACCGATCTCTTTGCAAAAGCAGTTATCCTTGCTACAGGCGGCTTCACCGCCAATGTCGAATTAAGGAGCAAATTTGATCCGAGATTAGGGTCTGAATTCCCGACGACGGCAAATCCGAATCGAAAATCCTTTGACGGTGCCACCGGGGACGGTCTGATAATGGCTCAGAAATTAGGCGCCGCAACCAAGGATGCGGAATTCCTTCAGCTCATACCTTTCTGGGGCGGCCGTCTTCTTGATTATGTAGGCGCAGACATTTACGTCAACAACCAAGGGTTCCGTTTTGTAAATGAAGCGGCTTCCTGGCGAGATGTTTCCAACGCGATTTTGGAACAGGACAAGCGGGAAATGTGGGCTATTACAGATTCCCAATCTAAAAAAGGAGCCAGCCTTGGTGTGAAATTAATGAACGGTACTGTAAAAAAGGCTTCTACGATTAAAGAAATGGCAAAAGCCATGGGCGTTCCTATACAAAACTTAGAAGAAACAATTCGAAGCTACAACAAGTTTTCTGCCGAAGGAATGGATCCGATTTTTGGCAAAAAGGTTTTTACTCAACAAATTAATCAACCGCCTTTTTATTTCGGCAAAGAAAAACTGGCTGTCCATTTTTGCTGCGGTGGAATCAAGTTAAATAAAAATGCTGAAGTTGTGAAACTTGATGGTTCAATTATTCCCGGATTGTATGTTTGCGGTGAAGCATCAGGCGGTCCTCATGGACATGATCGGTTAGGCGGTGTTGCATTAACTTCTGCCTTTGTTTTTGGAAGGATTGCGGGACGTAATGCAGTGACGATGTAAGTTTAACTTTTGAGTCGTTGAGGTAATTTTTAGCTGCACGTTGCTTGGCCCCGCTCTCCCATTCGACAAATTATTCGTCGGACTAAATAGATTTAGATTTCTTTAACTTATCCTTAATTCAGCTAACGCTTCTTTTGAGTATTTCTTCGTGAATTTAATCTGAGCTTGCTTTCGTGATCAATTGTCTTACTGTCCTTCGCCATAAAGCAAATTTATCCGAATACCTTATTTTCGGTTATCAAAAATGACGAAAGGCTTAAAAACTTTGACCATGAATGAAGGGAAAACCGATAGTGGTATGAGTTTTCCCAATCAATCTCATTACATAACTTTTAACCCACGGAGGAGAAGCAAGTCTTTTCGATTGCTTCGACAAATATGGTCACCTTAATAGAACTTGCAATCGTATTCCTGGCGATTTTCATGGGCGTGCGGCATGGCGGATTGGCCCTCGGTTTTTGGGGCGGTCTCGGCTTAATCGTCTTAGCTGTAGTTTTCGGCGTCTTCCCGACGGCGCCCCCGATCGACGTTATGCTGATCATCTTGGCCGTCTGTACGGCCGCCTCCTGCATGGAAGCTGTCGGCGGCTTGGACATTCTCGTTAGATTCGCAGCAAAAATCATTCGTGCCAAACCTAAGATGGTCGGAGTGGTTGCTCCGGTCGTCAGCTTTTTCCTGACATTCTTCGCCGGTACAGGTAACGCTGTTTATGCTCTTCTTCCTGTCGTTTATGAAGTTTCCTATAACGCGGGTGTTCGTCCTGAACCCGCAATGGCCGGAACGGCAGTCGCCGGTCAGGTTGGTATTACAGCCAGCCCGATTGCCGCTGCTATGGCTGCGATGATCGGCTTGTTTGCACAAAACGGTCACGGCGATATCGGATTGGGTCAGATTCTTATGATCACATTCCCGGCCTGTTTGATCGGTGTCATCCTCGGATCTATCATTTGCGCATTCTTCGGCAAAGATCTCAAGAATGATCCGGCTTATCAAGCTCGTCTTAAGGCCGGCCTCGTTCTTCCTCCCGAAAAGCTTTCCGACAGAAAGCTTCCTCCTCAGGCTGCTTGGTCCGTGCTTATTTTCTTCGGTGCTATCGTTGTCATCGTTTTAGCCGGCTTCTTCCCGAATCTCAGAGTTTTGCCCGGTGGAACAAAGGCTGTCGGTATGGCTCTTGTCATTGAAGCCGTTATGCTTGCTGCAGGCGCCTTTATGATGCTTTTCTGCAAACCCGACGTTAAGAAAATCGTCAAGAGCCCTGTAATGGAAGCCTGCGTTGTTTCTATCACTTGCGTTTTCGGTGTGGCATGGATGTCCGACTCTTTTATTGCTGCCAATAAAGACGTATTCATGCAGGTTGCCGGTTCTTTGGCTCAGGTAGCTCCGTGGCTCTTCACATTCATTTTGGCCGGTATGTCAGCTCTTCTGGCCAGCCAGGGCGCTACAACTCGTGCCATTATGCCTTTAGGTTTTGCTTTGGGTATTAACCCCTGGTATCTTATCGCTATGTTCCCGGCCGTTAACTGCCTGTTTATTCTTCCGACAACAGGTCCGGCTCTGGCTGCAGTGGGTATGGACCGTTCAGGTACGACTTACATCGGCAAGTACATTCTCAACCATTCATTCCAACTCCCCGGTCTTGTGATGGTTGCAATCTCCGTCGTGACTGCCTTTGGACTTGTCAGCTTTTTCGCTTAACAATAACAGTTTTTTCTGAATAAGTTGAACGGCTGCCTTCTCATTCGAG
>NZ_DBMALT010000043.1:0-23290 GCF_057870745.1 Parasutterella sp.
GTTCTCTATCCCAAACGTTTTTATAGGTGTAAACGTAATAAACGGAACCTGCCTTGTTAATCAGAATCGGAGGAAGCTTCGGATTTGCCATTGATAGATCTTCATATATAATGATCTAGTTTAGCACAAAAAATCCTCAACTTCAACATTAACTTTATGTTTTATTGAGGATTTTTAAAATAATGAAGATCTAGAAACGCAAAATCTCAATTCCTTCTTACGTTGCCTTATTGAGTGAACATGACTTGTTTTGAAAGCTTTTCATATCTTGACCGCGACAAAATTTGACGTACAAAGGTCTAAATTAAGTCTTGAAGATAGATTTTTCTTCAGATTTCTACAAGGGACTCGAAGGAAGAGATATCTCAGCTTTTCTAGGTTCGGCGCGTGTTAAGGAGGGCCGCCGAGCCGACAAAAGGTTCAAGAATAATAAGGCGGTAAGAAAGAGGTCGTAAATTTTTAGCATCGCAGATGATGAGAATTCAGTTTCAGAGAACTGATTTCAGGAGCAGGATATGGCGGTCAGATACGTTGTCGAAGATAGCAGCTGGAGAGGAGAAGTTAACGTTCCTCGGAAAGAATTTGGCTTTAATCGTTTGCGCTATCTCTGGGAGCATTGTCCGACGGGTTTGCTTTATTTCCCGAATGCGAGTCAGGATGACGTTAATCATGATTTAGCCAGAGATATCAGGCTCAAGGTCAATGCACTTCGCTTCGGCTACATCTCTATCGACCTTAAGGACGGCGGGAAGGCCCTTTTTGTTTTCGACAGACGCATTAGACGACAAGACAACATAAGGTTGAAGGATTGGCTGGTAGCGCTAGGTGCCATTGCCGATCTTCCGTATATTGTCTATGCGCCGGCCGGTCGGGACTATCATCGCATCAATTCCTGGTTCTCTTTTCCCACCATGCGCGGAGCTATGGGCAGGAAGGTCATGGATTCCGAAATTTTGGCTAATACGCCTATCCGAGAAAACGTCATGGCTGATACGTTGATCGGGAAGCCTGGGATCACTGCCGAGCTGTCGGAAGCGGTAATCAATATGGCACCCGGCTTTGTCGAACATCCCTTCTTTGCGATACCGTGGCGTTTGGATAAGGCGATTCACGCACCCATTGAACTGCCGTCTGGGGAAAAAAGGACCGTCGATCAAGTCATAAAGCCTTACACGGAGCCGGTTCAAGTCAAGATTAGATGGGAGTAGCCTCCTACCAGCGGGAAGTTGCCAATCGAGTCCGTTGGTTGAAGTAACTAGAATATTCTCATAACTCAATCAACCCAAGGGCAAACAATGAAAAGACTTTTCTTGACCGCAGTTACCGCCTCACTTCTTTCTTCCGCTTTTTTGATCTCTGTTCCTGCTGCGCAGGCGGAAGAAGCTGCTTATAAACTGGTACTCCTCAGGCACGGAGAGAGCCAGTGGAATCTTGAAAAACGCTTCACTGGATGGTCGGACATCGACCTGACGGATAAAGGTCGAGCCGGAGCCGTTAAGGCAGGCGAGATTATGAAAGGAGCCGGCGTCAATTTCGATGAAGTTCACACCTCCAAGCTGAATCGTGCGATTGAAACTGCTCAGCTGGCTCAAAAAGGCATGTCTGCTCAATGGGTTCCGCTTCAAAAATTCTGGCGCTTGAACGAACGCTGCTATGGAGATCTCGAAGGCAAGAAACGTGAAGATGTTGCTAAAGAAGTCGGTGACGATCAAGTAAAGATTTGGCGAAGAAGTTTTGACGTTCCGCCCCCTTCTTTGGCTGTGACAGACGCTCGCTCACCGGTCAAGGATCCTCGTTACGCTGATCTGGATCCTCGCGTCATACCGGCCTCTGAAAGTCTCAAGGATGTGATTGCGCGCGTCGGTCCGTATTGGACAGATCAGCTGCGCCCGGCGATTAAATCCGGAAAGACCGTTCTTGTGGTCGGACACAGTACCAACCTCAGAGCCCTGTCTGCTTGGATCGAGCCGAACTTGGATGAGAAAGCGCTTCAGAAATTGGAAATTAAAAACACTAAGCCAATCCTGTATGAGTTTGACAAAAATATGAACGTGATCTGCAGGAAAGTATTAGAGCCGTCCACGGTGAAGAAAGAATAAGACAGACTCAATACTTCTGATTTTTCACGGATCAGGAGTCCGACAAAACAAAACGCCCGTCATTTCTGACGGGCGCTGCAGTCTTAGTAACTACTCAGAATTACTTGGCTTCGTGAGCGAGCTTTTCAGCTGTCTGCGGAGGTGTAGCACGCGGGATGATAACACCGGTGGGGTTCTCAGCAGCATTGCGGCCGGCGATACGACCGAATGTCACGATGTCAGCCATAGCGTTGCCGCCGAGACGGTTGCCGCCGTGGACACCGCCGGTAACTTCACCAGCAGCGAAGAGACCCGGGATAACGTTGCCCTTGTGGTTCAGAACCTGAGCTTCAGTGTTGATTCTCAGACCGCCCATTGTGTGGTGGACAGCCGGAGTAACCATAACTGCGTAGTAAGGAGCTTCGGTCAGAGGACGCGGCATGTCGGCACGGCCGAACTGAGCGTCTTTCTTGTCAGCCTGGAACTTGGCGTATTCGGCCAGAGTGGTCTTCAGGTTGTCAGCATTGATGCCGAGTTTCTGAGCGAGTTCTTCAGGTGTCTTGCCTTCAGTAACGAGACCCTTCTTGATGTATGTTTCGATGGCTTTCAGGCTCTTACGAACGCTGTTATCGAAGAAGAGGTAGCCGACTTTGTCAGTCTGCTTCAGTTCTGCAGCAGAAACGACGTCACGAGTCTGGAGTTCGTTGATGAAGCGTTTGCCTTCTTTGTTGACAAGGATAGCGCCGTTGCCGCGAACAGCTTCAGTGATCATTTCGCCGTTGCCGGGGACAACTGTCGGGTGAGTTTGAATCTGTTTCATGTCAACAGTAGCAGCACCGACCTTTTCGCCCATGATGATACCGTCACCGGTTGCGCCGGGCTGGTTAGTTGTAGCGAAGCCTTTCAGTTTCGGATCGATCTTAGCGACCATAGCCTGGTTGGCAGAGAAACCACCGGAAGCGATAACAACAGCCTTAGCGTGGACGATCTGAGCAGGTTTTTTGCCCTGTTTGAACTGAACGCCGACAACCTTGCCGTCTTTAACGATCAGCTTCTGAGCGTCAGCCATCGTACGGATGTCGATGTTGCGGTCTTTGGAAGCCTTGTAGAGAGTTCTAACAACTTCAGCACCGACGAAGCCGCCGCCTGTTGGACGGTGGGCGCGTTTCTGAGAAGCACCGGCCATCATGCCGACGTCGTTCAGGTCGCCGCCGAGGTCGTTAATGAAGTCGACAGAATACTTGGCGTTGTCAGTGAGTTTGTGGTCAAGGTCGGGGTTGTTGAGATAGTGGCCGCCCTTGATCGTGTCGTTGAAGTGAGACTCGATGGAATCTTTGATTCCGAGTTTAGCCTGAGGCTTTGTTTCGGCTGCGTTCAGACCGCCGGCTGCACGGTTTGTGTTGCCGCCGACCATAGCCATTTTTTCAAGAACGATAACTTTTTTGCCGAGGTCATGGGCTGTAACAGCAGCAGAGAGGCCTGCACCGCCGGAGCCGATAATGACGACGTCGGCTTGTTCAGCTGCAACTGCAGGCATTGCAAAAGCAGCGGAGACTAAAGAGGCCAAAAGAATTTTTTGCATTCGATTCTCCTGAATGAGTCAAGTAATTGTCAAACAGGGAGAGATTTTACGATAAGTTGCATTTTTTTGATAGGGTCATCCCTTAATCCAAAATACCGAATTAGCGGGTTAATTTTAATACTGTTTTATCAATAAGTTGGAGGGGAGTCTGTTACAAACATTCAATCCATCCTCCCTCATATTGGGATTTAAGGATAACCCTAAATCTATCGCTTATTTAGGTTTTCCAAAAACGACTTCTTCTATTTGTTCTGTAGAAGAGCCCGAGAAAATAGGAATATATTTCCCCGCCTTATTTTTGGAGACACCGAGCGGAACAGATGTCACTCCGGACCAGCGGGCGATTTTTGCATTGGTCCAAACTTCATCTCTATATTTTTGATCGACAGGGATACCTTCCGGATTTAACCCTCTGAACCCGGCGTCTTTGAAGTGGAGTTCGTGTTCTCCGTATTTTTCCCAAGGGTTAGATGAGGAGAGAATCATGGCCGCTTGAGAAATGCTGAGATCTCTTAGAACGGGAACCAGATACCAGACAAAGTTAACCTTGTCGGTGAGCGGCATCGTTGCATTCCAAAGACGTGAGCACCAAGGACATTGCGTATCAGAAACGATGACAACGGTGGGAAGATCGGAAGATGCTTTGGGATTCTTAATACCAAATCCGTTTGCAAGCATAGACTCGTATAAATGATCGAGCTGGGTTCCGGCTCGAAGACGCGGATACTCAGCTGAACTCGGAACGGTTTCGGGACGAATGCCGACTTTATCGGCTGCAAAGGCTGCTCCTGCAGAGAACGCGGCAGACACTGCTAACAATGTTCTTCTCAACATCTTCCTCTCCGGTTGTTTTGTTGATGTCTTTTTAGTGTATCGCCTAGAGGCGCCGGATAGACTCATCAATTCAAAAAAGAAGCAGGACGCACAAACAAAAACACCGGCCAGGACACAGGCCGGTGTTTTGATGCATTGAGCAGGAGAACATCATGCTCGGAAAACCGTTGCCAGCTTTCCCCAAAAAGCTTCTTTCGAACATCTGTAAGGTTTTGTGGAGCACCCCAATTACTCCAACCCCAAACAGAGGGTTTCGGTTTCCAGAATCTGAATAACCAAGATTGCTTGTGCAATATCGCGGTGGTGGTGCAATCGGTTCGTTCAGAACAGGAATAAGTATACATAAAAATTTTACGTTATTCAATATTGGAATAGCGAAATTTATTTTTTTAATTAGAGGCAAAAAAAAGCGTCAAGAGAGGAAGGTAAAGTTCCGTTCAAACCCATAAGGTCGGTAGAATGCAGGGATAAGAAGTGCACTTTAGGAAAAATAAAATCATGAGCTACACCATCGGAGAACTTGCTAAGAAATTCAATATTGCGCCCTCTGCACTTCGCTATTACGAAAAGGAAGGGCTCATCCCCGGCGTGAAAAGAAAGGCTTCGGGTGCACGCGAATTTGAAGCAAAAGACTGCGAAGTCTTGCTTCTGATCGACTGCCTTAAACAAAGCGGGATGTCTATTAAAGAGATATCTCACTTTATTGAACTCCTTCACGCCGGAGAAAGGACGCTGGAAGATCGTGCTGATATCCTGAGCGACCTAGAAGTCAAGTTCAAAGAGGAACTTAAGCGGCAGAAGCAAACATTAAAGCGCCTTCAGTATGAAAACTGGGTCTACCGACAGGCTGTCCGTCTAGGAAGTATCGAAGCGGTTGAAGAGCTGCCGTCGGCTTCAATGCCCAAGAAACTGCGCAAGATAAAGAAGAAAATCGATCGAATCTGCCGTCCTGAAGAAACGTTCTAATTATTAATTCGAAGCTTAAATGAAAGTCGTCGTTACAACAAAAGATTTTTGCGAAGAAGCGAAGCACTATTTAGAGTCTGAAGGTTTTGAAGTTGTGCTGCGCAACAGGCTGGGTATCGGCGCCGGTGCGCCTGACGACGTTCTGTATCCCGTGGTAGAAGACGCCAATGCGATCATTGCCGGAACAGAAACCTATCGTCCCGAGCTTCTCACACGTTTAAGTAACCTCAAGCTTATTTCCCGCAACGGCATCGGTTACGACGCGATTAATCTCGATGCACTTCGCAAAGAAGGCATCGGACTGACAAGAACCAAAGGCTTTGTTGAAGGCGCGGTTGCCGAACAGGTGATGGCTTATATCCTGTACTTTGCGCGGCGTGTTGATCTGCAAAGCGCCGATATGCATGACCACAGCTGGAACAGCCGCTTAATGCCGGGTGCTAAGAACCGCACTTTAGGGCTCGTCGGTTTTGGCGGCATCGGAACAGAAGTGGCAAAACGCGCAGTGCCTTTCGGGATGAAAGTAATTTATTTCTGTCGTCATCCGAATCCGGCTGATGATGCGGCTTACGGCGTGCAAAGCGTTTCGATGGAAGAGCTCCTCAAAGAAAGTGATTACGTTGTCGCTGCGGTGCCCCTTACGGATCAGACGTTTCATCTTTTCAACGAGGAATGCATTGCTCAGATGAAGGCCGGTTCGGTTCTGATCAATATTGCCAGAGGTCCGGTGGTTGACGAGGAAGCGCTTGCTCAAGCGTTGGCCTCCGGACATCTGGGCGGCTGCGCAGTTGACGTATTTCCGAAAGAACCGTGCACGGATTCGGTACTGACTCGTTATTCGAACGCCTTGCTGACGCCGCACTCCGCGACTTCGACCGCAGAGAACAGCAAAGCAACTAATTTCGCAGCGGCCAATAACCTCGTCAACTATTTGAAAAAAGATATTGACGCCAAATATGTCGTAGTCCAGGGGACCCGCTACTAACCGGTTATCCAAAAACAGAAAACCTCGGAAGGCTGAAAATCTTCCGAGGTTTTATTTAGTGTTAATCGCTTAACTCTGAGGCCGATTAGCGATGAATGTTATAGCGGAGCCAAACGTAGCCGGAACCGACGGTTTCGCAGTCGATTAATTCCAGACGATTCTTCTTGAGCGGCTCAACGACACCCTGGCATTCAATGACGGAAGGATGACCGGATTCACCGTCAAGGCCCGGGTAAACAATCATGCTCAGTTCATCAACCAAGCCCATCTGAAGGAAGTTGCCGCAGGTAATGGCGCCGCCTTCGAGGAGCATGTGTTTTACATTGAAATCCTGTTCGAGGTGTTTGAGGGCACTCTGTGTTTCTTCAAGCTTGGAACCGGGTGTACGCATGATGTAGGAAACGCCGATTTCTTCCAGTTCTTTCTGATAAGCACGAGTGACATGGCTTCCGAGGACGGCAACGATATGTTCGCCGCTGGGAAGGGTCGGAGATTTGTAGTGGAGGCGGCCTTGGATATCGAATACGACGGCAAGCGGCCTGCCTTCGCGTTTACCGATGAACGTATTCGTCTGCATGGTCTTGTGGCCTTCCATCGGTTCTTTTTCTTCTACGACATCAGCGCCGTACTCGGCCATGGTTTTGCGTCCGACGATCCAGCCGTCTGCGGATAATTTTGCATCAGCGGCTTCATAAACCTCTGTGACACTGGAGGAGGCGTTGTAGAGAGGACTCCAGTATTTGGAAATCAGGCGACCGTCAACGGACATGATCATATGGCAGGTAATTTTCATTTTGCGTCTCCTTTTTTGACGTGGTGGAGAGGGCGAGAGCCGAAGGGATGTACGGTGGGATGCGGCGGCTCCGCGCCCGTATTCTAAGTATGCTCCAAGTTGGAGCATAAGTGAAGAGGAAAAACCGCAGATAAAAGCCCTAACTCACGCAAGGGGTTAGGTCAAATGTGCACTGAATTGGTGCTTGGTTAGGCGAGGGTTTTTCTTTCCTGAGAGTGAGAATCTTTGAGGCTCAGATATTCAGAAGTTGGCACGAATTATGCATGGTGATGGTTAGATCCCACGAGATCGTACAACAAACTAATCAGGAGCCCTTATGAAACTCATATTTGCGGTTTTTAAACCCTTCAAGCTCGATGAAGTCAGAGAAGCGCTGACTGAAATCGGTATCACCGGAATGACGGTAACGGAAGTCAAAGGTTTCGGACGCCAAAAAGGCCACACGGAACTGTACCGCGGTGCGGAATACGTCGTGGATTTTCTCCCGAAAGTTCAAATTATGGCGGCATGCCCCGACGGGTTGATCGATATTGCGACAGAAACGATCCGCAATGCGGCAAACACGGGAAAGATCGGAGACGGCAAGATTTTTGTGATGCCGTTGGAAGAAGTGGTTCGTATTCGTACAGGTGAAACAGGGGAAGGTGCATTATGAGAGTCACAGCCTTACTTTTAGCTCTGCTTTCTCCCGCGGCATGGGCGGCGGAAGAAAGTGCAATGAACGCAGCCGACGTGTCATGGATGATGGTCGCAACGACACTCGTGCTCTTTATGACAATTCCCGGCATCGCGCTCTTTTATGCCGGCATGGTACGAAAGAAAAATGTTTTATCCGTCGTGATGCAGAGCTTTGCAATTTGCTGCTCGATTACGATTGTTTGGTATGTCTGCGGTTACTCTCTCGCTTTTACCGAAGGCAACTTCTTTATCGGCGGCTTTGACAAAGTTTTCCTTCACGGCATCGGTATTAACACGATGCAGGGTTCCATTCCTGAAATGCTCTTCATGATGTTCCAGATGACGTTTGCCATTCTGACGCCTGCCCTGATGTGCGGTGCCTTTGCAGAACGCATGAAGTTCTCGGCGCTGTTCCTCTTCATGGTGCTTTGGTCTCTGTTTTGCTACGTGCCGATCTGTCACTGGGTTTGGGGTCCGGACGGCTGGCTAGCTGCCGCAGGTGCGTTGGACTATGCCGGCGGTACTGTTGTTCACATCAACGCCGGTGTTGCAGGTTTAGTGGCCTGCTTAATGCTCGGCAAGCGTATCGGTTACGGAAAAGAGGCGATGGCCCCGCACAATCTGATTCTTGCCATGGTCGGTGCCTGCTTCCTGTGGATCGGCTGGTTCGGATTTAACGGCGGATCCGGCTTGGCCGCTGACGGCCGTGCTGTGATGGCTATTGTGGTTTCTCAGATTGCTGCGGCCGCTGCTGCTCTGATTTGGATGGCCTGCGAATATGTAGAAAACAAGCGTTTCACTGTGTTGGGCGCGATTTCCGGTGCGGTGGCCGGCTTGGTTGCGATTACACCGGCCTCAGGCTTCGTTGAGCCGGCACCGGCACTTTTCATCGGCTTATGCGGCGGCTTTATTTGCTACTTCGGAGCCACTCGACTTAAGCACTGGCTTGGCTACGATGATTCCCTGGATGCCTTCGGCGTTCACGGCGTCGGCGGTATTGCGGGCGCCATCCTGACCGGTGTGTTTGCCTCTGAAGCGATCACGGGTTCAGCGATGAAGCCGGTTCTTGAACAGGTTTGGATTCAGACAGAAAGCGTCATTGCTACTCTGATCTACGCATCGATCGTTACCTATGTTCTCTTGAAACTCGTTGATGTCATGATCGGCATCCGAGTCTCTGCGGAAGAAGAACGGATGGGTCTGGACTTAAGTCTGCACGGCGAACGCGTGGAATAACTCACCGGCAAACCATTCAACGCAATCGAGGGCCGTTAAGGCCCTCGATTCGTTCAGAGATGAAAGGCTGAAGTTCCTGTTGAAGAGCTTTAGCCTTGTTCGTCAACAGAAGAGGTTAGAAGATCTGACCCCTTACTGAGCTGTCATGGATCAATGCGCCTATCGGATCATCGGTGGCGGGTTGATCAAGGCCCAGGTTCGGAATAGCATCCTTACGATTGGTGTAGTAGAGATTGCCGCCTTCTTCGGTCACACCCGGAGGCGCTTTGCGAACAACGTTAGGTTCGTTCTTGATGGCGTCTCTCATGTAATCAATCCAAACCGGAAGCGCTAAACCGGCGCCCTGCGCTCTGCGGCCTAAGCTGCGGGGCTGGTCAAAGCCCATCCAGACGGCTGCGCATTGATCTCCGGCGTACCCGACAAACCAAACGTCAAACGCATCGTTACTGGTACCGGTCTTGCCGGCGATGTCGGTACGTTTAAGCGAAGCGGTTGCGCGAGCTGCCGTACCGGAAGTGGCGACACCGTGCAGCATCTGATGCATGATGTATGCGTTGCGCGGGTCAAGCGCCTCAACTCCGGCGACTTTTTCTGCTTCTGCGGTTGACTGCATCAGAACTTTGCCGGAAGCATCGGTGACCTTAGAAATTAAGTACGGCTCGGTTCTTCGGCCGATATTGGCAAAAACGGAGAAGCCTTCCACCATCTGCCACGGAGTAACGGATCCGGCACCGAGGGCCATAGACAAATGCGGCGGATGTTTATCCGAGTCAAAGCCGAAACGCTGGATGAAGTCCACTGCATAGCGAGGCGTGATCGCCTGAAGAATTCGAATTGAAACGAGGTTTAGCGATTTCTTCAAGGCGTCCTTCATCATGATCGGGCCGCTGAACTTGCCGGAGAAGTTCTTCGGATTCCACTTCTTAAAGCCGGTTTCAGACGGATCCAAGACGATCGGAGCGTCATTGATGACTGTCTGCGGAGAAAATCCTTTCTCGATCGCAGCTGAATAAATAAAAGGCTTAAAGGACGAGCCCGGCTGACGCCACGCTTGAGTGACGTGATTAAATTTATTCAGGGCGAAGTCATAGCCGCCGACCATTGCTTTGATGGCGCCGGTGTTGTACTCTGTCGCAATAAAAGCGGCCTCAGCCTGAGGAATTTGGGTGATTTCCCAGTAGCCTTCCTTGTTGCTCTGAAGTCTCAGCACGGATCCCGGGACGATCTTGATATCGGCCTTAGCTTTCGGCTGGAGAGCTCTCTTTACGAAATCCAGGCCTTTGCCCGTAATGGAAATGACTTTGCCGTGAGACATCTGAACTTTAACTTCCGTCGGCGAGACTTCTAAGGCGACAACCGCCGGCATATCGGTGGCAATCAAAGCTTCCTGAAGCGCGTTGGAAATGTTTTGTTCTCGTGTCTTGGGATCGCTGATATCGACTTTTGCCTCTGGACCGCGATAGCCTTGGCTGTGGTCGTAAGACTGCAGGTGGCTTCTGAGAGCTTTGTAAGCGTAGCCCTGGTCTTCCGAATTAATCGTGGTGTAGACGTTCAGACCGCGGGTGTAGGTTTCCTGCTGGAAGATATCAAACATTAACGTGCGAACGAGTTCGGCAACGTACTCGGCATGAAGAGACTCGTTCATGCGGGTCGGCGTGCCGACTTGTTCGGCAACACGGGTCAGACGCGTCTGAATCGGAGCATTCACTTCTTTTTGATACTCAGCTTCGGAGATATAGCCCAAATCTCTCATGCGGCCGAGCACATAGTCTCGACGCATCTTGGCGCGTTTGGGACTTGCGAACGGGTTGTAAACCGAGGGCGCGGCTGGAAGACCTGCCAGAGTGGCAGCTTCTCCGGCCGTCAGCTGCTGAAGGCTTTTGCCGTAGTAAGTGCGGGCAGCTGCAGCAAAACCATAAGCACGGTTGCCGAGGAAGATCTGGTTCATGTAGATCTGAAGAATCTCATCTTTACTGAGGTTCGCTTCGATCTTGAAAGCCATGGCGACTTCGTAGAGTTTACGAATGTAGCTTCGTTCGCTGGAGAGGAAGAAGTTGCGGGCGACCTGCATCGTAATAGTGGAGGCGCCCTGGCTCTTTCTGCCCGTGGCTAAGTTATTCAGCGCAGCACGAATGAAGCCTTTGGGCTCGATACCGGCGTGCTGGTAGAAGCCGTCGTCTTCTGCAGAAATCAAAGCTTCTTTGACGAGCGGCGGGATTTCATTAATCGTGACGAAGTCGCGGCGTTCTTCGCCGAACTCGGCAATGAGTTTGCCGTCCGCGGTCCACACACGCATCGGAACCTTCGGCTTGTAGTCGACGACAGTGTCAATCGGAGGGAGCTGAGAGTAAACGAGGGCGAAGACAAAAAGCGCTAAACCGACGCCGGCCAAAGCGAGGGCAATGCAGGTTGCGACGAAGCCCTTGAAGAAGCCCCACAGCCTGCTTCCTCCTTTACGAGGCGCAGGGGCTTTCTTCGGAGATTTGTCGGCGGAACGAGCCGGCGTTGTTTTCTTGGTATCAGCCACAATATTCTCACGTTAATTGTTTGTATGAGCGCCTAATTTTACCTTTTAGGGACGAAGGAGTGCGCCGCTCATCAATCTCTTATCGGATGAGGGCGCAATCCTGACTGTTACAAACTGTAGCGGCTGACCGCCCTTAGGCGAAGAGACTATTGACCAAAATCACGTAAACAGCTGTTCCGGCAAAGATCGAGAGAAGCGGTTTTTTAACAAACCATTGGACAATCAAAGTAAGGAAGACGCCTGCAGCTTCGGGGACAGGAAGGCCGCCTCTGGCGAGTGCCGAACTGGTCGAAGCGTGCAAAACCAAAAGAACCATAATGGCAAGCGGCAGGAAGTCGCCAACGACACCGACCCACCGCTGTTTGCGCAGCCAGGAGGAGCAGGCAAACGGGAGAAGGCGCTCGGCTGCGGTTACTGCGCCCATGGCGATGAACACTGTAAAGAGATACACGTAATCATTCATGGCTCGAACCTCCGGCGGAGCGGGCGACTTTAGGAAGCGGGTTCTTTTGGAAGGCAAAAAGGATGGCGCCTAATGCACAAATGGCAATGGCGATCGCCAGTGCATTGTCGGCACCAATAAAGCGAGCGACGGCATAGCCGATCAAGGCAACCCAGAGCGGTTTAGAGTTGACACGTCCGCGCCACTGTTCGCAGAGAAGCATCGCAAAAAGACTCGTGAGAACAAAGTCGAAACCGGCCAGTTCAATCGTAGCGGCCGCGCCGAGCAAGCCGCCGATCAGACTTCCGAGAATCCACCATGAATAATCGAAGAGCGCGATCAGAACCAGGCGGTCGATGGGCGCGTCTTTCTTCTCTGTTGTAATAAGCGAGTAAGTCTCATCGGTCAGCAAAAAGGCAATCAGCCATTTTTTCCAACCGGCGGAATGAAGACGATCTAATAAAGAGAGACCGTAGAAAACATGTCGAAGGTTGACGACAGCGGTCGCAAAGGCGATGGAAGCAACCGACATGTCTGCCGCCAGCATCGGAATCATCATGTATTGGACCGCTCCTCCGTAAATCAGGACCGAGCTGATCGGCGGAATCCACCACGAAGCTCCGGCTTGAACGCAAAGGAAGCCGAACACGATGCCAAGCGGAATGTAACCCATACACACCGGGATAGAGGCAGTAAAGGCGTTTTTCACTAGGGAACTTTGAAGCTGCATTTCTATTTTTAGGATTTAACGTACTAATTCTTCTTGTAGAAATCCATTTTAGTGAGCAAAAACTTTGATTGAACGAAACGCTGGAAAAAACGCACGATCCTAGGCGTAAGTTCGCAGAATGAGGCCCTCGCACCTTAGATTAATAAGAGGAACCGAAGAAAGCCTGAGAACACTATGTTTTGGAATTTATTCTGGCCGATTGCGCTGATCACGCTGGCAAACTGTTTCTACAACATCTGTACTAAGTCCACGCCTGAGCAGGCGAATCCTTTCCTCTCGCTGTGCGTGACTTACTTAACAGCCGCGGCGGTTTGCATTTCGATCTTTATCTTTTCTCAGTCGAGAGAGGCCGTTTCTCTGGAACTCTCGAAACTCAATTGGACGGCGCCGACGCTCGGTTTGGCAGTGGTAGCCTTAGAAGTCGGCTACATCCTTACGTATCGTGCCGGATGGAAAATCAACACGGCTTCTTTGGTGACTAATATCGCTCTTGCCATCCTTTTGCTGTTCATAGGATTCTTGTTTTACGGCGAACCGATTACCGGACGGAAATTACTCGGCGTCGTCATTTGCTGTATCGGTTTGTTTTTCCTGATCAAATGATCAGCGATTGATCCTCAGGATTGAAAGCGCGTTGCTAAAATTTAGAACATTCGCAGCTGAGTAAAGCAAAGGAGCTATATGGCAGTACAACCTCCGAACCGAACGATATTTCTCGTCGGAATGATGGGCGCCGGGAAGTCGACGATCGGCAAAGCGCTGGCTGCATTAATGGGGACGAAATTCGTCGATCTCGACCGAGAGCTGGAAGAGCGCTGCGGAGTCTCAATTCCTCACATTTTCGAGACGGAAGGTGAAGCCGGCTTCAGGTGCCGGGAAACCCGCCTTCTGCAGGAATATGCGAAAGCATCCGATATGGTCGTTGCCACCGGCGGCGGAGTTGTGACCCGTGAAGAAAACCGAGAAATACTGAAAGCGTCTCCGGCTGTCGCAGTTCACCTTAAAGTCAGTCCTGAAGAATGTTTCCGGCGCACTCAGGGCACTGATAGGCCTTTGCTCCAATGCGCGGATCCGATGGAGAAGATTTGCCGTCTGCTGCAGGAAAGAGGACCTTTGTACGAGGAAGTTGCCGATATCTCCTATGAGACGGATGGAATGAAGGCAGCACGCGCGGCCCAAGAACTCCTCAACAGCATCCATCAACACCAACTCGTTAAAGAACAAGAATGAAAGAAGTACAAGTCAAAGTTCCCGGCCACTCCTACACCATTAAGTTAGGGTCGGGCGTGATCAAAGAGCTCCCGGCGGAATTGAAACGACTCAACCCTTCCAGCTGTCTCATCGCCACCAATATTACGGTTGGTTCGCTCTATCTAAAAAAGGCTACCGATCTTTGCAATGGGATGTGCCGCACGGAATCGGTCGTCCTGCCTGACGGCGAGGCTTATAAAGACTGGGGCAGTGTCTCGGCAATTCTTGAAAAACTTGCCTCGATGGGGGCAGATCGCAAGTCAGTGGTAATTGCACTCGGAGGCGGCGTGGTCGGAGACCTCGCCGGCTTTGCGGCCGCGATTTATATGCGCGGTATCCGCTTTATTCAGGTTCCGACAACACTACTGGCGATGGTGGACTCTTCCGTCGGTGGAAAAACCGGTATGAATATGACGGCAGGAAAAAACTTAGTCGGCACTTTTCACCAGCCCGAAGCCGTGATTGCCGACTCCGACTTTTTGCGTACTCTGCCGGAAAGAGAAATCGGCGCCGGCATTGCGGAAATTATTAAGCACGGTGTCTTAGCAGATAAAACTTATTTCGAAGAGCTCGAGCGTGACATGGAGAAGTTAAGGGCGCTCGACCCCGAGACGGTGGCCGAAGTGGTCGGACGATCCTGCGAGATTAAGGCCGGCGTCGTCTCCCGAGATGAAAAAGAAAAGGGCGAACGCGCCAAACTGAATCTCGGTCACACATTCGGTCACGCCATTGAAAAGCTCACCGGTTACGGCACGTGGCTGCACGGTGAAGCGGTGGCTGTGGGCACCGTTTTGGCGGCAGTGACCGCTGAAAAGCAGGGCAAAATCAACTGTGGGGATGTTAAGCGGATTCAAGATTTGATCCATCGAGCAGGACTGCCAGTCCGCATTGCTGGCATCAGTGCCTCAAAAGCGATTGAGGCGATGAAAGGTGATAAAAAGAGCACCAAAGGCGTTCCCCACTTTATTCTGCCGGTCGCGATCGGAACAACGGTGATCGAAGAGGTTCCCGAAGGCCTGATCAAGGAAGCCCTTCTGGAAGAAGGATATGAGCCATGATTACGGAAGGTTTTGAACTGGCGGATTACGCCTGTAGTTCTGCAAACTCTCGAGGGCGAGCGATTGAGGAAAAGAGCAGTACGTCGCGTACCGAGTTTCAGCGTGACCGCGACCGCATCATCCATAGTTCCGCTTTCCGCAGACTGGAATACAAGACGCAGGTCTTTGTAAATCACGAAGGAGATCTCTTCCGCACGCGCCTGACGCATACGCTGGAAGTGGCTCAGATTGCCCGCACAACCGCGACGCTTTTGAAGATCAATCCCGATTTAACGGAAGCCATTGCACTGGCGCATGATCTCGGCCACACGCCCTTCGGCCACTCCGGCCAAACGGCGCTGGATCGCTGCATGGCTGATCACGGCGGATTTGAACACAACCTTCAGTCGCTGCGAATCGTCGACCTGCTGGAGGATCAGTATCCGAACTTTGACGGACTGAATCTGACGTGGGAGACCCGAGAAGGGATTCTGAAGCACTGCAGCCGGGAAAACGCCCTGCGCCTCGGCGCTTTAGGCGAACGTTTCTTGAAAGGCGAGCAGCCTTCTCTTGAAGCGCAGCTCGTCAATATTGCCGATGCGATTGCCTACAGCACGCACGATATCGATGACGGCCTGCGCGTTGGCTACCTCGATGAAAAAGACCTCGTCGAAAACGTTCCGCTGTACGCCGAATACCATGCGCAAGTCGATGCGGAATATCCGGATATTCAGGAGCGCCGCAAGCAAAAGGAAGTGGTGAGGCGGCTGATCGGTTACATGGTCGATGACTTGGTCTCCACGAGTCGGGCCAATATTGAAGCCGCACAGCCGAAGTCTCCGGATGATGTCAGGGCTTTGAAGACGCCGCTGATTTCCTTCTCGAAAGAGGCCCAGGCTCAAATGAGGATTTTGAAGAGCACTTTAATGGACAAGCTCTACCGCCATTACCGCGTTTTGAGGGCGGTAGAAAAGTCCGCCAACATGATTACTCAGCTCTATCAAACTTTTGCCCGTACACCGGCACTGCTGCCGCCGCTCTACCAAGAACGGTCTAAGCGTTACGGTGTGGAGCGGACGGTGGCTGATTACATCGCCGGCATGACCGATCGATATGCGGTCTTAGAATTTAACCGGGTGCTGAATCCGGCTTTCGAAATCTGATTTAAAAGCGCAAAAAAAATCAGCCGATTCTCGAGAGGAGAACAGGCTGAAATTTTATGAGTTGATCGCGCTTAAACGATGGTGTTCATCTGTCCTGCATAGAGGATGAACAGGCGCAAGCACATCATGCCGGCGATCGCACAGGTTCCTGCAAAGTAGAAGGAAACCTTGGACTCGGTATTTTTGCCTGCAATGAGAGACGCGATCAGCGGGATACCGAAACCG
Source organism: Parasutterella sp. (assembly GCF_057870745.1). Classification (NCBI taxonomy): domain Bacteria; kingdom Pseudomonadati; phylum Pseudomonadota; class Betaproteobacteria; order Burkholderiales; family Sutterellaceae; genus Parasutterella; species Parasutterella sp. The sequence goes on from NZ_DBMALT010000043.1 coordinate 16,528, forward strand.
ATACCGACGGCACCGACCCAGAAGACGACTGCCCAGATGCCGTCTGTGAAAGCGCTGAAGGCAAGTTTGGCAGATTCGTTGCCGGAGAGCAGGGCAATGGCGATCATGAACAGGCAGAAAGCCTCGGTTGCCATGACCGGCCATTCGGCCTGGTGCATTGCATGCATGTCGGGATCTTCTTCGCGAGCTCCGAAGCAGCAGGCGGCCAAAATCTTAGTGGCAGCCATACCGGCGGAAATACCGGACGCAACGAAGAGAGCGGGAAGAACAGCCGTGTTGATCAGCGGGAAACGGATCAGCGCAGAGATCAGGAAGCCGGTGTAGGCGCAGATGGCAATCGCCAGCACCATGACGACGGCATTGATCCAGACGCGGAATTTTTCCAGCCGGTCGCAGACCGGTTTAACCCAGCCTAACAGCGGCCACTTGCTGAAGGTATCTGCAAAGGACATCACCATAAGTACTGCAACCAGCGGGATATAGAAGAGCAGCAGCATGACGCCGATACTCATCACACTCGTCGGGTTGTAGTAGACCAGAATTCTCCAGAAGTACAGAGGATTGGTCAGGTCAAGTACTAAGCAGAGCATACCGAGCAGGATGGTTGCCAGACCGATAATGCTTGCAGATTTGATGATGGGCGTTGTTTCCGTCTTATGCCTAAAGAAATTAAGCATAAGGGCAACGGCAACCGCACCGCCCGAGATACCGGCTAAGAACAGATAGACGGCAATTGGCCAGGGCCATGCGATGCCCTCGGATAAACCTATTGTAAAGTTGATGGCTCCGTCCATTTAAATTTTCTCCTTCATCACCGGGATGTAACGCAGACTCGGTTCGGTACCAAGATAGGTGCGAACCCGGACGGCATCCTTCACGTCTAACAGCTTGGCGACGTAAGAGTTCGGATCGTTCAGATCGCCGAACGCCAAAGCACCGTAACGGCACTTAGAGACGCAGGCAGGATCCTCGCCCTTTGCCAATTTGGTATGCAGACAGAAGTCGCAGTTTTCAGCAACGCGGGTCTGTGGGTTGATAAAGCGGACGTTGTACGGGCAAGCGGCGATGCAGTATTTGCAGCCGACGCATTTGTCCGGGTCCATCGTCACGATGTTGGTTTCCGGATCGCGGTGAGCTGCCTGTGTCGGGCAGACGCGAACACAGGGCGCATCGAGACACTGCTGACAAGAAACACGAACATATTTGCGTTCGCAGTCGCAGGGCTCGATTTTTCCGCAGTACGGGCAAGCCGTTCCGGGTTCTCTCCCGTTCTGGCGCTCTAAAGCCAGACGGAACACACCGGCAGGTGTCTTGTTGGTTTCGGCGCAAGCTTCTTTGCATTCGCCGCAGCCGACGCACTTGTTCTGGTCAAAGACCATGACATAGTGGGGCTTGGCAGAACCTTGCGTTACTCCCTGAGCCTGAGCACTCTTAATGGGAGCGCTCTTTTTCTCAGAGCAGCCGGCCAGCGTGAGAACGAACAGAGAACTGGCAGTCGTGCCCTTAATGAAAGTTCGCCTGTTGATGGTACTCACAATGTATCTCCTCGGCGGAATAAATCCGCGCTATAGGAGCTCGGAAGAGCGGCCCAAAGACGCTCCCCCGGACTCCTTTATTTTGTTGCTATCTTGTTGTAACCGCCCTTGTCCATGATCTGCTGGGCTTTGGCAAGATAAGCCTGTGCGGTCTTAACTTGGTCAAGCAGATAGTTCTGGGCGTGCATACCCCAGGAACCGTCTTTCTTAATCATGGTTGCAATCTGGTCGGCTTTGTCGAGAAGAAGTCTGGCGTCGGTTTGGTCGGCTGGGCTCAGACGAGTAACTTCAAGAAGCTTTCTCATGCGGGGAATGGCTCCGGCGATTTCTTTGTAGCCTTCCTTGATCGGAGTCTGCCACTTCAGAGTTTCGCCGTAGACCTCTTTCTGATCCTGATAGATCAGGCCTTCGTCGAGTTTGGACGTTGCCGGGTTATGGCAGCCTTTGCCTTCGAAGACTGTGTAGTCGGCAGGCGTGTTGCGTGCGCAGCTCCACATCAGGTCAACGTATCCGTTTCCGTCTTCGTCCTTGGCCATGACATAGCCTTTGGCCGTGCCGTCCTTACCGACCTTGACTTCACCTTCAACCATAGAGGAGGCCTTCGGGTCGACAAGGATCTTGTAAGTATGGATGCGGCGCAGAGCCTTGGGGCCGGCAGCGTTCTGATCGGTCGAATAGTCGGCGGCAGAAGCAACGTTCGGCATATGGCAGGCAATGCAGTCGAGCTTGTCATGTGTATCGGTGTGCGCAAACACATCGGCCTGAACCGTATGGCAGTCCTGGCAGGTCTGACGGATGACGGGTTTGTTCACAACGGCCATCCAGGCGACGCCGTCAAGACTTCTCGGATCGTGACAGGTGTTGCAGCTCACGCCCTTCTGAGCATGGACGCTCATGAAGTGCTGATCGGCTTTTTCATGGTATGCCTTGCCGGCGAGCTGGGTCTTTTGGTCTTTGGTCAGATCGGGCTTGGCATCCTTAGCGATACCGAGAGAAGCCATGAACTTAGGTTTTTCGGGGATGTTGATTTGATTAACGTTGTAAGAACCTTCTGCGGCACAGGCGGCAGAAAAACCGATCGCTGCCAGGCAGGAGAGAGTTAACGTTGTAATTTTGGTAAGCATAGTATTTTGCACCTTTATGTCGGCGGCCCGTTCGAGGCGTTCCGCCGGGAGTCTTTACTAGAGCATCTGAGCTTCGCCCTGATCCATTTCCTCCGCGAGGAAGTCCGCCATAGCATCTTCAAGGTAAGTTGAAGAGTAGAGATACACGGTTCCGGCGGATGTCACGGTCACCCGAATGTCTTTGGCGTTGGGATCTTCAGCGATTCGATCGAGGACATCCTGGATCACGGTCGGATCGATTCGGAAGGGCGCAAATTCAAAGGTGAACACTCCGACGGGACGCGGATAGACGCGGGAACTTTCGCGAACCGTGTCCAAAATCTGCTCGTAAGGATTGTTCTGCGTAGAAAGCAGTCTGGCGTACGAGGCAGAAAGCAGCGGAGAGAAATGGTAATAGTGCTTGCTATCCCAGCTCGTGAGATCTTCAATGCCGTACTGACCTTTGAGTACTTCGGCTAAAACGGTTTCGAAGTACTCCGGCGTGATCTCTCTGGGTGCGGACTCAGCTTCCGCCGGCTCTTCCTTAAGGTCGGCAAGACTTAATTCGCCACTGAAGAGAGAACCGAACATCTGTCTGCGGGAGATCAGACGTCTGCGCTCTTTCTCTTCGGGGCTGTCGTCGGCCTTATTGCGCAGCTTTCTTTCCATTTCCGGGATGGCTTCGTATTCGGCCTTGATCTGAGAAACGGGAATGGGCTGTTGCAGGGGAGCCTTACTGAGGAATTCGTCTTGAAGGTCTTCGTGCGTTACCAGTTCAACCTTGCGGCTGTGTTCGGTAATCAGATCGATCAGCAGGACGATGTCAGCTTTGAGCTGGGCGGCATCCATTGCGGAGTTGGCTTCAGGGTGATTCATAATTTACTACTCTATTTTCCGGGGATTAAGCCTTCTTTCTGCATGACAGGGATAACGAATTCGAGATTGATATCCTTGTAAGCCTGTTCGGTCGGGGCGCCGGTGGCGGGATCCCAGTTGATCAGCTTGAAGAAGATATCGAAGCTCTTTTCAATGTCACCCTGATCCATACGGATCGTGCCTTTCGTGAATGCCGGTTTGTCCTTGGCATCTGTAAAGATCCAGGCCGGATAGAAGTCATGGTTCTTGCGCATATTGACTTCATTCATTTCGCGCATGGTGTAGGCGCGATGCAGCGTGAAGGCGCGGAAGCCGGCGTCATCAAGCTGCTTAGCAGTTGTATTTCTGCCGGTTAAGGCGCGATAAACCTTGCCTTCCATGTCATCGTCACCGATGTAGTTTTCGGACTTGTTGGGAGACACAACCCACGGAGCCATCCAAGAGCAAAGACCGAGCATGTCGTGCAGTTCTTTGCGGCAGATGATCCAGCGCAGACGGCGCATCTTGGCTTCATTGGTAGGCGTGTAGTCGCCGACTTCGTCGACGGCATCGCCGCTTCCCCAGAAGTGTTCGGCAATCTGTTTCTTCACATTGATCGGCAGACCGCTGCGTGTGAAGTTCACGGTGCCGTGGCACATCGGGTCACGGTTGTAGAGGCAGTTCAGAACCACGCCGACCTGACCGTCGTCTTCGTTGGCGTGATGTTTCGGATGGCCGAGACCCCAGTAGTTTGTGGATTTGTCTGTGGACCAGTCGGATTCGGGGATGCCGAAGTGACCAAGCATGTAAGGCGTGCTTTCGCCGAGCCACTTGCCCATTTCACCCTGACGATAGGCGATGCGCTGGAACAAATCCTGCAGGAAGGAAGCGTCGCAGTCTTCAATCTTCTGCCAAGGAATGGAGTTGTATTCCTTTTCAGGAAGAACCTTCTTCCAGAGGCCCTTGACGTACATCTTCTTGAAGTCGCGGTGAAGCTGACCGTAGTTGCACCATACGCCGAGGTCGTCCATTGTCTGGATGCCGACCATGGAAGCCTGACGGGCTGCCGGCAGGTCGCGTTTCGTGGCAATCTTCGGGAAGATCACGCGGCCGAAGTACAGAGACATACAGGTCTGTTCGGTCATCTTATTGATGTGATAGCGGGCAGCAGCTTCTTCGTCTTCAACGATCGAGTAGCAGCGCAGCGGGCAGGAGTAGCAGCCGTTGTTGCGGACCTGAATCTTCAAACCCTGAGGTTTGCCGAGGAAGAACTGGCTGGCGCACCAACGGTAAGAAATCTTGTTGGGGCTGCGCATATCTTCACCGAGCGTGATCGGCGGATTGGCTTTCTGCCAAACGTTGCCCGGCATACCGTTCCAGCGGCTGCCCGGGGCCCAGAATTCAAACAGGGGGTTCGGGGCGGACGGAACGACGTGCTGGTTCAGAGAACCGAACAGATCGATGTTGCGTTCGGTGATCTTCTGCCATTCTTTCTTGTCGGCATGAATGTGGATCGGCTGGTCGCCGATGATAACGACGCCTTTGAGTTTCTTGGATCCGAAGACGGAGCCGACACCGCCGCCGGAATGCTGACGGGCGCTGATGAGCACGGACATCGGAACGAGGTTTTCACCGGCCGGTCCGATCACGGCGATAGAAGCCATCGGAGAGGTCTGGTCGGCAAGCATCTGCTGTGCACGACGGGTGCCCTGGCCCCAAATGCCTTTGGCGTCGCGCAGTTCGACTTCGTCGTTGTTGATGTAGAGGTAAACCGGTTTTTCAGATTTACCTTCGATGATGATGAAGTCATAGCCGGCCTGTTTGAGGCGTGCAGCCATGTCGCCGCCGATATGAGCGGAGGCAATCATCGGCATCGGATAGATTGTCGGATAAATGGTCGTAATGGAAGTACGGCTCGAGCAGAGGGCGCCGGATCCGGAGAAGGGTCCCGGAGCGATCACGAGCTTGTTGGCTTCATCAAGCGGCTGAGTCTTCGGAGGAACTTCGTCCCAGAAAACACGGTAGCCCAAAGCAGTTCCGCCGATTTCGTCTTTAAATCTCGGGAACGTCGGTTCTTTGGTGATTTTGCCGGTTGTTAGATTTACACGCAGGCCCTGACCGGTGTAGCCATATCTTTTTTGAATATTGTCCATAGCAGTTCCTTAGAGATTTAATTAACCATGGCAGACCGAGCACTGGTTAGCATTTTCTTCAGGCAGATAGCCGTGGGTCGGACGTCTTGCGGGTTCGCCGGAACGATCCTTCCAAGGCATATAGGTCAGAGCGGCAGCCGGGCAGGCTTTCACGCATTTCGGTTCGCCGTCGCAAAGGAAGCACTTGCTGGCTTTCTGTTTTTCGCGGTCGAAGCTCATCATGTCCCACGGACAGGCTTTCTGGCAGAGTCCGCAGCCTATGCACTTGTCTTCATCCACATAGCGGGCGCCGGTCTTGGGGTCGACGCGGATGGCACCCTGCGGGCAGGCATTAGCACAAGGGACAGGGTGGGCGCACTGACGGCAGGTGTCCTGATAGACAGTGCTGTCGCCCCAAACGCCCTGCAGAGGACGTGCACCGGGGTTGCCCGGACCGTACCAAATATTGCGGCCGATACGAATACGAGCCAGAACCGGGTCGTTCTTACCGTCGTTAAATTCGGTACAAGCCATTTCGCAGCGCTGGCAGTCGACGCAGAGAGAGGGATCGCCGACGATTAAGCCCTTTGGAGTTTCCAAAATAATGTAGGGCTGAGCGCCGGTCTGCGCGCGGGATTGATTCATAGCAGCAAATGCTGCGGTTACGGTAGCTACCTGCAGGAAGCCGCGTCGAGTAATGTCTTGGGGCAGATTTACCCGAGACATTAGGTCTTTCAGATCAAACATGATTTCAATTTCTCCTGATGGAGGAACGACAGAGACTGTCGCAGAGAGAGAACGCAGGGACGAAGCTAGGAGAGACCCTGCGAGTCCGTTGTGGTGCAGAGATTAGATTCGGGCAACAGACCAGCCGTCGCTGCCGACGGGTTTGATTGTCCAGCGAGTGAGAAGGATCGGTTCTGTGGCGGAGAAAACAACCGAGGGAAGCTCACGTGAGAGAGCCTTTGCGTAAACTACTTCTTTGAATCTGGTTGTCATTTTGTTCTCCGCAGCTAGTAAAAAATTCTAAAATTACGTTATCTAATTAGAAAAAGAAGTATAATAAGACCATGAATGGAGGAACTTCATGGCCGGTCGTACCCGTAAATTTAATCCCGTCTTATCCGAACAAGACAAA
>NZ_DBMALT010000044.1:0-21568 GCF_057870745.1 Parasutterella sp.
AGAATCCGCTGCTATATGAAGGAAAACAAGAAAGCTGGAAAACTGAATCTGGTCTACGAGAGCGACGCAAAGATCCTTCAGGTTCTAAATAACGTCATGCAAACTCGCTTTAACCACGGCTACTACTTCGACGAAGTTGCCGGTAAAAAGATTAAATACTTTGAAGCGTTAGGTGTTGGTGTTCCGGGAGCCGGGCCCGAGACTCCGGAAGATGTTCAGGAAGAACGAGAAGCCGAAACGTTATTAGGTACGGATATTGAAATTTAACGAGGATGCCGGAGTCGAACTCCGGCTAGATCACTGAAAAACGCAAAATCTCAGCGCAAAACCTCAGTTATTCAGAAAATTATCGGGAGAGAAAAAAAGGAAAAGCCTCAGATCCGAAAACCTGAGGCTTGGAATTTTGGCGGAGTGGACGGGACTCGAACCCGCGACCCCCGGCGTGACAGGCCGGTATTCTAACCAACTGAACTACCACTCCATTTGTCCCTCCGTTCGCTCGCGCTGTCGGAGAAATCGAGATTTTACCTAAATTTCGAAAAGGTGCAACTCAGAATCAATTTCACTTGTAAAAGTTTATTGCCAGGTGTACCTACCAATCGATTTAGTTCTTGGAAATAAGAAAACAAAGACGAAAAAACGCACAAAGAAAGCTGTTGTAAAAGAGGCTCACCGGTAAGCAAATAACCTTCCTCAGCGTTGGAGGTTTCACTTAGAGAAAAGTTCCTAGGGGAGAAATCCAACGTGATAAAGCCTAGAATCAAGAGTGTTTCTAATTGTTAATTCGAGTTAGAAACGCAATAAAAGGAAACTTCGAAAAGAAGTTACATCAACAACCTCAGGGGATTCTTATGAGTAAAAGTCTAAGGAACTGGATCATAGTTCTGGCGATAGGCTTTGTGATTTGGGCTTGCCCAACACCGCAAGGTTTGACGCCTAATGCCTGGCACTTGTTTGCCGTTTTTGCGGCAACCATTGCCGGCTTCATTCTTCAGCCGATTTCAATGGGTGCGGTTGCCTTCATTGCACTCACATTCTGCGCCATCACCGGCGTTTTAAAGACCGGTCAGGCTCTGATGGGTTTCGGCAACGGCACAATCTGGCTGATCGTCTGCGCATTCTTCCTTTCCCGCGCATTTATCAAAACCGGTTTCGGCCGCCGTATTGCTTTCCTTATTATTAAGTACATCGGTCGTTCTTCACTGACCCTTGGTTATTCCATCGCGTTATCCGAATTGATCGTTTCTCCGGCGATGCCTTCAGCAACCGCTCGAGGAGGCGGCGTTTTCTATCCGATCGTTCAGTCCTTGGCAAATGCCTTCGGTTCTCAGCCCGGACCCACTGCCGGCAAAATCGGTAAGTACCTGATGCAGGTCGGTTATCACACTGACGCTGTGACCTGCACGATGTTCCTGACATCTATGGCCGGCAATCCGCTGTGCGTCGGTTTGGCTGCTACTGCCGTCGGCGTTGAAATCACATGGATGAACTGGGCAGTTGCCGCTATCGTTCCGGGTTTGATTAGCTTGTTCCTAGTTCCGGTTCTAATGCTCAAACTTTCTCCTCCTGAAATCAGAGACATTCCCGACGCCCGCGATCTGGCTGTCAACGAACTCGAAAAGATGGGTCCGATGAGCCTTCAGGAAAAAGTCCTCGCATTCGTGTTTGTCATGTGCTTGGCTCTGTGGGCAACAGGTTCTTGGACAAAACTTGGTGCAACACCGGTTGCTATGCTTGCCGTCGCCATCATGCTGATTGCTAAAGTTTTAGACTGGAAAGACATCCTTTCCGAAAAAGGCGCTTGGGACGCAATGTTCTGGATGGGCGGCTTGGTTGCCTTGGCCACCGCGCTGGCTAAGTCCGGCTTTATTGCTTGGATCGCCAAACTTATCGGTACCGCAGTTGCTGCCGCTAATATGGGCTGGATTGCATCCTTCGTCCTTATCTCCCTCATTTATATCTATTCTCACTATTGCTTCGCTTCGGTTACAGCCCGTATTTCTGCGATGTACGCAGCATTCGTGGCAGTTGCCGCCGCCTGCGGTGTTCCGGCTATGCTGGTTGCCATCACATTCGGCTGCTTCGCTAACCTGCCGATTTCGCTGACTCACTACGGTAACGGCTGCGGTCCTGTTTATTTCGGTGCCGGCTATGTTTCTCAAGGTGAATGGTGGAGAAACGGCTTTATCATCACAACGATCAATGTGGTGATTTGGCTCACCATCGGTATGGCCTGGTGGAAGTTCATCGGCTTGTACTAATCAAAAGCAAGTTTTGAGTGCTAAATGCTGAAGCCGATTAAAAGGTTTTAACCAAAACAAAGTCCCGTGATTTCGCTCCGGGACTTTTCTTTACCTGTCAGGTATAAGGAAGAGTTTTCTTTGCCATTGCTTCAGAAGTCTTGTCGTTCTTGAGTTCGGGAAAATCCTCAGGCCGTAAAAAGAAAAAACTTTTTCTAAAGGACCGAAATTCTGTTTTTTTCTTGATAATATTTTTCTTACGGATATAACTCAATTTATTTTCTAGCCATGTACTTCAGTGTTGTTTCTCACAGTTGGTGGTGGCCCATCGATTTCACTCGATGGTGCTGGAGTAATGCTTAAAAATCTTCGGCCTAGAAGCTAAAGAACCGATCTAACCATCGAGTGAACAACTCGGTGGTTTTTTTATTTTCCCGTTTTTCAATTAAGTAGGTACCTCAAATGAATCTCTATAAATCTATTCTTCCGGTTGATGAAAGGGGCTTTTACGGTGAATTCGGCGGCAGTTTTGTTCCTCCCGAGCTTCAAAAAAACATTGATGAGCTGCAGGAAGCCTACCTTCGCTATGTCGATGATCCCGAGTTCCAAAAAGAATTCAATGATCTCCTAAGAGATTACGTCGGTCGTCCGTCTCCTCTTTATTTTGCTCCGCGTCTTTCTGAAAAGTACGGCACCAATGTTTATCTCAAGAGAGAAGATCTGAATCACACCGGTGCACACAAAATCAACAACGCCATCGGGCAGGCACTTTTAGCCAAGCGCATGGGCAAAAAGCGAATCATTGCCGAGACCGGCGCCGGCCAGCACGGCGTGGCAACAGCCACAGTCTGCGCCTTGATGGGCTTGGAATGCTCCGTTTATATGGGCGAACTGGATATTCAGCGTCAAAGACCGAACGTTGAAAGAATGAAGATGCTGGGCGCAAAGGTGATTCCGGCGACTAGCGGATCAAAAACACTTAACGACGCCGTCAACGAAGCCCTCGAAGCCTGGATGAAAGACCCCGAAAACTTCTATTTGATCGGATCTGCAGTCGGTCCTCAGCCATATCCGGAAATGGTGGCCCGTTTTCAATCTGTGATCAGCGAAGAAATTAAGAAGCAGCTCAAAGAGAGAACCGGCAAAGAAAATCCTGATTACGTCGTTGCCTGTTTGGGCGGTGGAAGCAATGCGGCCGGCGCTTTCTACCACTTCATTAACGAACCGGCTGTTCGTCTGATTGCTGCGGAAGCAGCAGGAAAGGGCGTTGACAGCGGAGAAACTGCAGCGACGCTGACTATCGGTGAAAAAGGCGTTCTTCATGGTTCTCAGACTCTTCTGATGAAAGACGAACAAGGAAAAGTCAAAGAAGCTTATTCTTTGTCTGCGGGCTTGGATTATCCCGGCATCGGACCGCTGCATGCTCATTTGGCAAAGACTGGAAGAATGGAAGTTGAAGCAATGACAGATGATGAGGCATTAAAGGCCGCATTCATGCTGACGCGCGAAGAGGGCATCATTCCCGCTCTTGAATCTTCCCACGCGCTTGCCGTCTTGGAAAAGAGAAAGTTTGGAAAAGACGACGTCGTTGTGATCAATATTTCCGGAAGAGGCGATAAAGACTTGGATAACTATCTGAACAGCCCTTTCGCTCAAGGTAATCAGGAATAGTATTTTGGAGTGGCCGAAGGGCCGCTGAAAATAAAAAGCCTCGGAACTCAAACCGAGGCTTTAAGAATTTTGGCGGAGTGGACGGGACTCGAACCCGCGACCCCCGGCGTGACAGGCCGGTATTCTAACCAACTGAACTACCACTCCTTCTTTTCAAACGCTCGCGCGTCATCAAAGTGAAACGAATTCTACATAGATTAAAAATTCGTGCAACTCGAAATCGGAATTTTTTGCGTTCTGTTACATCGAAAATTATCAGTAGACTGATTTTGCGGGAAAAAATATTTTTGAGGTCCAACTCAAATCAGTTTTTCTTAACTTGGAGCATGACGGAGTCAGGAAACTTTATGCGTACGTGCTGCAAATTTCCAAAAGTTAACCAAGATTCAAGGTTTTTGACGTGAACTTTCACTCAAAATTTGCCGCGGAAGGTAAAATTAGACCTTTGTTTTGTATTCCAATAAGAATCGCTCGCTAAGAGCTTGAGGATCATAATGTTCCAATCTTTTAGAAACCAGAAACGTTGGCTGATGCTTATCGCCATGATTCTGATTATTCCTGCATTCGTCTTTATCGGTATCAATGGCTACAGCCGTTTGAATCCGGATGCAAATGCAATCGCCAAAGTTGACGGTAAAGGTATTCAGCCTGAAGAATTCGATTACCAGAAACGCGAATATATTGAACGCATGCGCCAGCAGGAAGGAGGTGCCGTTGATCCGAGCATCTTCGAAACACAGGAAGCTAATGCAGCAATCCTGCAGAACATTGCAACGAGACGCGCTCTCCAGGCACAGATGACTCACCACTATATGAATGTGAGCGAAGCTGATGCCATCAATGTGATTAAGAACGCAGATGCTTTCAAGAAAGACGGCCAGTTCTCTCCTGAGCTGTATGAAAACTATCTTGCCGCCCGCGGCAAGAGCGACCAGCAGTTTGTTTATGAACTGAGAAGAGACCTCGTTCAGGACATGCTGGTGAATTCTGTTGCTCAGACAACCTTTGTTCCTAAGAAGACGGTTGCCCTGTTAAACGACATTCTTCGCGAAACCCGCGTCGTTCGTACGATGAGCTTTGATCCGTCCTCCTATATGAAAGACGTCAAGGTTTCTGAAGAACAGATCAAGAAATACTACGACGAACACAAGGACGACTATCGCGCTCCTGAATCCTTGAACATTCAGTTTGTTGTGATGTCTCCTGAAACCGTCAAGATGACTGCTGAACCTTCTGAGCAGGAACTGAAAGATTTCTACGAACAGAACCGTAAGAAATATGAGGTTGAAGAATCCAGACGCGCAGCTCACATCTTGATCGCTCCGGATGCCAACGAAGCAGATAAAGTCAAGGCTGACCAGGATGCCAAAGCTAAAGCAGAAAAGATTCTTGTCGAAGTCAAAGCCGATCCTTCCAAGTTTGCTCAGTTAGCCAAAGAAAACTCTGCCGACCCCGGAACAGCGGAAAGCGGCGGCGATCTCGATTTCTTCACTCAGGGCCAGATGGTTCCTGAATTCGACAAAGCCGTTTTCGAGGCTAAGAAAGACGAAATCGTCGGACCGGTTAAAACCGAATTCGGTTATCACATCATCCATGTGACCGACATCAATCCAGCTCACGTTCGTTCGTTTGAAGAAGTCCGCAGTGAAATTCTCAAATTCTGGCAGGATCAGCACCGTCAGTCCATGTTTGCTGAAAATGCTGACGGCTTTACCAACATGGTCTACGAACAGAGCGACAGCTTAGATCCTGCAGTTGAAAAATACGGTCTGACACTTCATACGCTTGACGGTCTGACTCAGTCCGGTCTGCCGAAGACATCTCCGGATGCTCAGTACATCACGAAGCGCGTCATTGAAGACCTGTTCTCTCCGGACTGCCTCCAGGAAAAGAGAAATACACAGGCCGTTGAAGTTGCTGCCAACACACTGGTTTCTGCCCGTATCGTTAAACACACTCCGGCTCACATTAAGTCCTTTGACGAAGTAAAGGGCGATATCAAGGACCAGCTTGAACTGGAACAGGCTTCTGCCTTGGCTAAGAAAGCCGGTGAAGCTAAGCTAGCTGAGCTTAAGGCTAAGAAGGATTTGGAAGGTTTCGGTCACGAGCTGACTGTTTCCCGCATTAATCCTCAGTCTCAGTCAATGCCCTTGATCCAGGCTGAAATGGCAGTTCCTGCTAAGAGTCTTCCTGCTTTCACGGGTACGACGGTTCCTGACGGTGCTTATGTGATCAGCTATGTTGAATCCAGCAAGATGCCTGCAGCTGATGACAGCCAAGTCGATGAAATTCGTGGAGAAGCCCTTACAGCTCAGTCCAGAGCCGATGAAGCTTCCTTCTATGAAGGCTTGAAGAAGCTCTACAAGATGGAAATCCTGAAGAAGGAATATGAATATCAGGCTCCGACCGTGATGAAATAAGGAAGAAAGCGGTGTAACAAATACCGCTTTGATCCTCCTGCCGCAGTTACAATTGAAGTTTCTGCGGCTTTTTCTTTTTCGAAATCATGGAAATTTTTGACGTTCCCGGACTTACTCTGAGGCATGAATTAAAAGCAGGTGACCTTGGCAGGCTGATTGAGTTTTCCGGAATCTACGGGCATTCAGATTTCGACTATCCGATCGCCTTTGAAGGCTACGTTGCAGAAACTTTTGCAGAGTACGTCATTGATCCTAAACCTCTGAATCGAATTTGGATGGTTGAAGACGAGCAGGGACTAGTCGGCACAATCGGCGTTGTGGATCGAGGAGACACTGCGCAGCTCCGATGGTTTTCTGTCAGACCTGACTGGAGAGAAAACAATCTCGGAAAATTTTTGTTTGAAGCCGCAATGGAATACATCCAAGAAAACGACTTTCAAAAAGCGTGGTTATCGACGTTTTCGGAGAGCGAGATTGCCATTGAACTCTACAAACGCAGAGGCTTCCGGATAATGGTAGAGAACGATGTTGAGATTGGCGGAAAGACCTACCGTGAAATAGTCATGGAAAAGTCATTCCTTACCTAGATCGGTAAAACCAAATCGTATCGCTAAATCTTTAGTTTGTTTTTGAGTACTTATTTCGGAGAGATTTTGCGCATTCCGCAATAGTGCGTGGATATATTAGCTGACCGGAGGATCCGGTCATGGTTGATTTCATCACCTATTTGTGGGCGGCTTTTAGCCTAGTCATTCTTTGTTGGCTGATATACCTATTTACGAGGAGAAGAATAGGAAAGATCACTTTTGTTTGCTTTTTAATCTTTGTGGTTGCAGGAGCAGCCGGTCTCACTGGCTGGCTGCAAGTGGCATTTCAAGCGGCTGCATAAGTTCTAAAAATCTTGTCAGCCAAGAGGATTAAGCCTTTCAGATGGTTTTAGTCCTTAAAAATTTTGCATTCTTAAAGACGGTATCGGTACAATCTATTTGTAGCTTTTGATACCGACAATTAATCTATGCAAAAGAAAATTTGGCACAAGGTTGCAGAAGAAATCTCGCTCCAAGTTTCTTTAGGTAAATGGCCAGTTGGCTCGATCATCCCCGGAGAAATTGAACTTGCTAAACAATTTAATGTGAGCAGGGATACCATGCGCAAAGCGCTGGCGTACCTTTCTCAGCAAGGATTGTTTGAACGCAAGGCACACGTCGGAACACGTGTAAAAGCAAGAACACGTACCGGCCGATTCTTAAATGAATACAACGATATTCGAGGAATCGACCATTACGGCAATCTCTATCCTCGACATATTCAAAACGTAGAACGTCTCGTTCTCAATGAAGAAACTGCTGACCGCCTGGGACTTATTCCCGGTGAGGAAGTGATTCGATTCAAGAATATTCGCGTAGCATCAGAACGCCATCCGGAAGCGGTGGTCGTCACCTACGTTTATATCTATCCGAATGCCTTGGAAGTGCTGGATATGATTAAAAAACGATCCGAGGACCTCATTATTACTTTGGCAGAAGAAGTGACAGGGCAGGAATGCGTGGAAGTGAAGCAGGCGTTTTCAGCGACAACGATGCCCAAAGAAGTCTCGGATATTTTCCATGTTCCTGAGAACAGCCCGTCGCTTAGAATCATTAGAAACTATTACGACTCGAGAGGCCTCTCGATCGTCGCTTCGGAATCTTTCCACATGGCTGAAAGGTTCTCCTTCTCGGTCCGAAGCGTCAAACGCTCCTAAAAGGAAAGGAGGCTGAAGCCTCCTTCCGAATCCTACCTGTTGCTCGGATTAGCCGACAACGTTAAGAATCAGTTTTTCCAAAACCTTGACACCGTTTCTCAGAGATTCGGGGTTCATGGTCATGCGCGGATCATGCAGACCAGGTGTAACGCCGGTGCCGACGCCAATGTATGCAGCGTGAAGTTCAGGTTTCTTCTGTTTGAAGTAGTGGAAGTCTTCTCCGCCGCCACCGCAGTCTTTAGCAACTTTGTCTTCACCGAGTACTTCACCGATGGTCTTGCGGACTTGGTCGACTAAGTCTTCGTCGTATACGGCAGCCGGAATGACGCCGCCCGGGAATGTGATTTCGCAGGTAACGTTGACACATGCACATGCATTGGTGATCGCTGTCTTGAGTTTTTCAAGCAGTTCGGTCATGGTTCCATTATCCTGGGCGCGGATGTCAAGAATCATCTTGCCTTTGTCCGGGATAATGTTGGTTGCTGTGGAAGCGCAGTTAATGGAAGTGACCTTAGCGGACCAAGCCTTGTTCGGGTTGACCCAGATGGAGTTCACGGCATTGGTTGCGAGAACAGCTGCTTCGACAACGCTGGCGCCGAGGTGCGGACGAGAACCGTGGGCGACTTTGCCCTTGAGTTCGACGATGCAGAATGTGCTGGAAGTATGGCGAACAGCAGCGCAGACCGTGCCGTCAGGAATGTCCTGGATCGGACGAACGTGAGCGCCGAAAGCGTAGTCGACGTCATCCAAAACACCGTCTTCATAAGACTTCAGAGCACCGAAGAGGGTTTCTTCAGCAGGCTGGAAGAAGAGTTTCACGCGGCCTTTTTTAACGTGGCCGATCAGTTTGGCGGCAGTGGCCAGAACCATGGCTGTGTGAGAGTCATGGCCGCAGGCGTGGATGCAGGCATCCTTTCCGTCGATGACAAAAGGAAGAGCGTCCATATCGGCGCGAAGCATGACTGTGGGTCCGGGTTCTGTACCGTCAATGTAGGCAACGACACCGGTTCCGCCGATGCCGCGGATCGGTTCAAGACCCATTTCCTTCAGTTTGGCAGCGACGTAGTCACTGGTCTTGTGTTCGTTGAAGCCGAGTTCCGGGATCTGATGAAGATCGGTTCTCATGGCTACTACATCAAAATCTTTAGTGTCCATCTTATTTTCCTTGTTGAGGTTATCCTCGATGATTTATTAATCAGAAGAAGTTTCCTTTTGAGAGACATCTTCCTTTCGGTTGGATCCCGCTGTCATGGCGAAGCGGAAGAAACGGCACTCGAGGGGGCCGTTGAAGAAAACGATTTTTTTAGACTCTTTGAGCCGCATCTGACGAGTCAGCTCGCGGTCGCTCGTGAGCATCCAAACCGTCCAGCCTGCAAAATTGCGTTTCAGGTTATCGGCCACGTTCTTCATCATGGAAGCAACGCTGGCAGATTTCGGATTGGATTGCTCACCGTACGGCGGGTTGGTCACGATCAAACCCGGCGTTTCAGAGGAAGGCTGTACTTCACGGGCGTCACAGGCGGTGAAGCGAACCTTGCCTTCGTTGACCCACTGAGAAATACCGGCTAAGACGGCATTCTTCTGAGCACGGTCGACGATTAATGTCGAGATGTCGCTTCCGGCCAAATTCACCGGAACATCAAAATTCACCACCCTACGGGCTTCTTTCTTGATGCGCTGCCAAGCTGTGGAATCAAATCCGCGGAAGCGCTCAAAGCCGAAGCGGCGGTTCAGACCCGGAGCCATATTGCAAGCAATCGTGGCGGCTTCAATGATGATCGTGCCCGAACCGCAGAAAGGATCCTGCAGCGGCTTGTCCGGCGTCCAGCTGGCCAGTCCGAGAAGACCTGCCGCAAGATTTTCCTTGAGCGGGGCTTCGCCTTTGGCTTCACGCCAGCCGCGTTTAAAGAGAGACTCGCCGGACGTGTCTAAATAAATAATGCAGTTCTTATCCGTTAAATGGACGTAAATGCGGATGTCCGGGTCGTGCTTTTCAACGTCGGGGCGCTGACCGTCTGTTTCGCGGAAGTAGTCGCAGACGGCGTCTTTGACGCGAAGCGCAGCAAAAGCGACGCTTTTGAGCGGTGAGCGACGAGAAGAAAGTTCAATCTTGAAGGTATTTTCAGGCGTGAAATACTGCTCCCAGCGGAAGGATTTCGCTAATTTATAGATATCTTCTTCCGTGCGGTAGGGGCCTTCGGCAACTTTCAAGAGAATTCTTGAGGCGTAACGTGTCCAAAGGTTGACCTGCATCATTTGGCTCATTTCTGCGCCGAACCAGCAGCCGCCTTTCTCTAAACGGAATTTTTCAATACCGAGCTTTTTGAGTTCCTCAGCGAAGAGCTCTTCTAAGGAGAGAGGAACGACTGCGTAAAAAGGTTTAAGCAATGGGTTCACAAAAAATTCCTTCTTTATTTGATTTGCATTGTATGCTTTTCAGCCTGCGGCCGTAAGATGGTTTACGAGAAGGGCGGTCTTACTTACGCAGTTCTCCGTGTCCGAAAACAACGTATTTTTGACTGGTTAAGCCTTCTAATCCCACCGGACCTCTAGCATGGATTTTGTCTGTAGAGATGCCGATCTCGGCACCCAAACCGTATTCAAAACCGTCTGCAAAGCGAGTTGAAGTATTGACCATGACGGAAGAAGAATCGACTTCACGAAGGAATCTCTCGGAGTGCTCAAGATTGTTCGTAATGATAGCGTCCGTATGGTGAGAGCCGTATGTATTGATATGGTCAATGGCTTCTTCCAGAGAAGCAACGATTTTTACTGAAAGAACAGGGGCGTTGTATTCTTCAGACCAATCAGCTTCTGTTGCGTCTTTGACCGGACCGAAATTTTCCAGAATGGCTTTGGAAGCCGGATCGCAGCGAAGTTCTACGCCTTTCCTAAAGTAAATAGCTCCGATCTTAGGCAGGAAGCTGCCGGCAATTTCGCGGTTAACGAGCAGCGTCTCCATAGCGTTGCAGGGAGAATAACGCTGGGTTTTGGCATTGTCGCAGACGGCGACTGCCATATCGATATCGGCGCTTTCATCCACGTAGGTATGGCAGATGCCTTCGAGATGCTTGATCATCGGAACGGTTGCTTCCTGCATCAAGCGGGAAATCAAGCCCTTGCCGCCGCGGGGAATCAACACATCGATGTATTCGCGGGCGGTAATCAATTCGCCTACCAAATCGCGGTCCGGGTCCGTGATGATCTGAACTGCGTCGGAGGTAATGCTGTTTTCCGAGAGTGCCTGCTGAATAAGGCCTGCTAAGAAAGCGTTGGAATGTTTGGCATCGGAGCCTCCGCGGAGCACGGCAGCGTTGCCGCTCTTCAAACAAAGGGCAGCTGCATCAATTGTGACGTTCGGGCGGGACTCGTAAATAATGGCAACCACGCCGAGGGGCACGCGCATTTTGCCGACTTCAATGCCGCTCGGCTGCGGACGAACATCGGTGATTTCGCCGATCGGGTCTCTCAAAGAGGCGATCTGACGAAGTCCGGCAGCCATCTGGGCAACGGTGTCTACAGAAATGGTCAGACGATCAATAAAGGCTTTAGAAAGACCATTCTTTTCTGCCTCGACGATGTCCAGGTTATTTGCCTTTAAAAGATCTTCTAGATTCTTGCCGAGCAAATCCGTCAAAGTCAGAAGAACATTGTTTTTCTGTTTGGAGGAGGCTTTAGCCATGATCAAAGAAGCAGCGCGTGCCTTTTTGCCGATGACGGCGATTTTGTCGTGAGCCGTTTGGCTGACGTTCGTAGATACCATAGATTATTACTTCCTTTTTAGTGAGAGCATGAGACAGACAGCCTTTAATTCCTGCCAGGCGTCTCCGTCACTGCTTTCGACAAAGAGTCCCTTACTCATACGATCTACATCGCTTAGGCGATGAAGCATCAATTCAAGGAGTTTAGGATTGGCACGGCGAGATGCTCGGTTGAGCGCACTGCGATGGGCCTCTGAGAGTCCGAATGTTCTGACGGCAAATCCTCGATTAAGCAAAAGCAGATTGCGAACGACATCCGTCAGCATCCAGAGAAAAGAAGGAATTTGAACGTTTTCCCCTTGCAGGGAATCGATAATTTTGGACACCTGTCCGGCATCGCCTTCAAGCATCGCAAGAAATAGCGATTCCTGATCAAAACGAGAAACGTCGGAAACGGCGTCGAGTACATCGCTGACATCAATTTCCGGCTTGTTGACGAGCAGGGCGAGTTTCTGAATTTCCTGAGACGTCGCCAAAAGATTCCCTTCGGTTCTTTCAGCGATGAGATTTGCGGCTTCAGGCGTGAGCGTTTGGCCGTTTTTCTCTTTGGCACGCTCCGTAATCCAGCGCGGCAGGGCGTTACGGTCAATCGGATCCGTGCGGATACAAACCGACGACTTCATGAGGTGATTGAACCAGTCTTTTTTCGTTGCGGTCCAATCGTAATCAAAGAGCGAGACAACGACCATCTTGTCTTCGTCGGCGTGCTCAATAACAGCTTCCACAGCCGCAGGACCGTTTTTACCGATCGTTGCTCTGGGGAAAACAACCTCAATCAGATTTTTTTCGCCGAAAAGGCTCTGGTCGCCGAGTGCCTCGTAAAGAGGCGAGTAATCGGCGTTGCCTTCAAAAACAAAAGATTTGCGTTCGGAATAACCTGCTTTAAAAGCAGCGGCTCGGATAGCATCCTGAGCCTCAATGGCCAGCAGGGGTTCCGAGCCCAATAAAAACCAAAGCCGAGGAAGATTACCGTTTTCGTCGGGCCTTAATTTTTGCGCAAGAAGACTACTCCAGCTCATGCATACCTTTTTGGACAGCTTCTTCGGAGATGTGGGTCATACGGCTGACCATTTGATGGATACAAGACTGTTCCATTTCTTCGTAAAGCAGTCTTTCCTGATTTGCTCTGCCGTTTTCGTCACTTTCATCGCGAATCAATTCGCGGGTAGCGCTCACAGTAGTGGTCGGCAGAAGTTCGACGCCGTTCTGCAGAACGACTCTGAATGTATTCGTTAAGCGCAGGCTGTAGATACGGGCTCGGCCGTCTGTGTTGTAAGCCAAGACGTTAGAACCGCGGGACTGTCCGAGCAGCTCAAAAATCGCTTCGGCTTCCTTGCGGTCATTGACCACCTTGACTTCTGTTTGGGCTTCAAGGTTACGGCGAATAGTTGCCCGAACCGCAGAGTTCTCGCCAAGAGCAATGTAGATTGTCTTGAAAGGAACGTTTTGCTTGCCGCGCAGATGCCATCCGCAGCCTGTCAGGCCGAGGGCCGAAAGCCCGAGAATGAAACTGCGGCGAGTCAGTCCTTTGTAATTCATATGCACAAATAAAACTAAAAGAATGAAACCTCAGGTCCCGGAGGACCTGAGGCATTAAGCCTTATCAGACCACAATGTTGACCAATTTCTTGGGCACAACAATGATCTTGCGGACAGGTTTGCCGTCAATGAATCGCTGTGCGTCGGGGTTGGCCAGAGCGGCTGCCTCGATTTCAGATTTCGGGGTTTCGGCCGGAACATTGATTTCTCCGCGCAGCTTGCCGTTGATCTGAATCACGTACTTCACTTCGTCGGCGACCATGGCCTGAGCATCGATCTTCGGCCAGGGAGCGTCGACAATGGAAGTGCCGAAACGCTGATCGTAGCCCAGATCTTCGAAAAGCTGAGCCGTGATGTGCGGAGCGATCGGGTAGAGCGTGCGAAGCAGGATGGACATGCCTTCGTTGATCACGGCGCGTGTGCCTTCAGATGTGTTGTCCTTGAGAGAATCAAGGGAATTGAGCATCTTCATGGCTGCCGAGACAACGGTGTTGTACTGCATGCGGTCTAAGTCGAATTCGGCCTGTTTGAGCGCCGTGTAAATATCGCGGCGAACAGCCTTTTCTTCGTGATTCAGCTTGGAGACATCAAGTTTGACATTTTCTTTAATGACATTCTGATGTGTGAATCCGAAGTTCCAGAGTCTTCTCATGAAGCGGAACGTACCTTCGGCTCCGGAATTGCTCCAGGCTGCGCTCTGGTCGGGAGGTCCTGCAAACATCACGAAAGCGCGGGCTGTATCAGCACCGAACTTGCCGATAATGGCAGACGGTTCCACAACGTTGTTCTTAGACTTAGACATCTTTTCGATACCGCCGGACTTGACGGGCAAACCGTCTTCCTTGGCAGTGATCTTTTCAATTCTGCCTTTGGCGTCATAGACGATATCGAGTTCGCTCGGATAGAACCAGCGTTTTCTTCCGTCAGGGAGCTCACGGTAGAAGCATTCAGCCGTGAGCATGCCCTGAGTGAAGAGGCGTTTGAAGGGTTCGTCAAATTTGACGAGGCCCAGGTCGCGCATGACTTTGGTCCAGAAGCGGGCGTAGAGGAGGTGAAGTACGGCATGTTCGATACCGCCGATGTACTGGTCCATTGCCATCCAGTAGTCATTGCGCTCGTCGACCATGGAAGTTTCGCAGTCGGGCGAGCAATAGCGCATGTAATACCAGCTGGAATCGACGAAGGTGTCCATTGTGTCGGTTTCGCGCTTAGCGTCTCTGCCGCACTTCGGGCACTTGCAGTTAAGGAAGGCTTCGTCCTGATTCAAGGGGTTGCCGGAGCCGTCAGGAATTAAGTCTTCCGGAAGGATAACCGGGAGGTCTTTTTCAGGAACGGGAACCGGGCCGCAGTGCGGGCAGTTGATCATCGGGATCGGAGTGCCCCAGTAACGCTGACGGGAAATACTCCAGTCACGCAGACGGTACTGAACCTGAAGTTTGCCTAAGCCGAGGGCTTCGAGGTCTTTAGCAACGGCTTCACGCGCCTGTTCGAAATCCATTCCGTCATATTTGCCGGAATTGACGCAGAACGTACCTTCTTTTTCTCCGTACCATTCGTGCCAAACTTTGTCATCGAAGACTTCGCCTTTCTTGCCGATGACTTGTTTGATGGGCAGACCGTATTTAAGAGCGAAGGCGAAATCGCGTTCGTCATGAGCAGGAACGCCCATCACAGCGCCTTCACCGTAGGTCATTAATACATAGTTGCCGATCCAAACCGGAACGTCGGCGCCGGTGAGCGGATGCTTGACGCAGAAGCCTGTCGGAACACCTTTCTTCTCCATCGTGGCCATATCGGCTTCGGAAACGGAGCCTTTGCGGCATTCGTCGATGAAGGCCTGGAGTTCGGGTTTGTCTTTTGCCAAACGGAGCGCAAGCGGATGCTCGGCAGCAATGGCAGCGAACGTGACGCCCATGATCGTGTCAGGACGTGTTGTGTAAACACGAAGTTCTTTCTTTTCGCCGTCGAGTTCGTACGGGAAGGCGAGGTTGACACCGTAGGACTTGCCGATCCAGTGTTCCTGCATGCGGCGCACCTGTTCGGGCCAGCCCTGAAGCTGGTCGAGGTCTTTCAGGAGTTCTTCGGCGTACTGAGTAATTCCGAGGTAATAGCCGGGGATCTCACGTTTTTCAACGATGGCGCCGCTTCGCCAGCCGCGTCCTTCAATCACCTGTTCGTTGGCCAAAACGGTGTGGTCGACCGGGTCCCAGTTCACTGTCTGGGTCTTGCGGTAGGCAACGCCTTTTTCGAGCATTTTCAGGAACATCCACTGATTCCAGCGGTAGTAGTCGGGCTTGCAGGTCGTGACTTCGCGAGACCAGTCGAAGGCGAGGCCGAGCGGCTCCATCTGAGCCTTCATGTCGGCGATGTTGGCGTACGTCCATTTGGCCGGTGCCACTTTTTTAGCGATGGCAGCGTTTTCAGCCGGCAGGCCGAAGGAGTCCCAGCCCATCGGGGTCATGACGTTCATGCCGCGCATACGCAAATAGCGGTAGAGGACGTCATTTAAGGTGTAGTTGCGAACGTGACCCATATGCAGTTTTCCGCTTGGGTACGGAAGCATCGGGCAAACATAGAATTTCGGTTTTTCGTTACCGTTAGCGTCGAGTGCGTGTTCGACGGCGCGGTAGATATCTTTAGCACGCCAGTGGGCTTGCTGGACGGATTCAACTTCCGCCGGATCGTATGTTTCTCTCATGAGAGTTCTTTAGTTAAAGAAGCTGGAAAATGTGTCAATTATAGGTGATGGAGCCGAAAGTTTCGGCTTTGCCAAACCATTTCATAAGGCACGACTCTCCGACAATGACTTAGACGCGCACTTACCTGGATAACAAAAAAATAAATCTTTTTGATGTTTGCTTTCTTATAAAGAGCAGGAATCTTCTCCCAAGCCATTAAAATCTGAAGAAAATCCATAGTTATTAAAAGACCAATAGAGTCCTAGGGGTGGTTATGTTTCTCGATACAGATCAATTGAGGCTTTTTAAGCTGATATATGAAAATCAAAGTTTGTCGGAGGCTGCAGGGCGTTACCCGATGTCTGTTTCCAAGGCAAGCAGACTGCTGACAAAGATGAGAGATACTTTCGGCGGCGAACTTTTCTTTCGCTCTAATCAAGGACTCTTTCCAACTCAACTTGCCAATGAACTGTATCCTAAAGTCTTAACCATCATCAAAGATATTGAATTGCTTCACGAAAACGCAGCTTTTTCTCCGGAGACCTTAGAACGCACATTTGTTATTGGCTGCTTAGACATTGACATCATCGCCATATTTGCACCTCTTTTGCCTAAGCTAAAAGAGGTTGCGCCCGGCGTGAAAATCCATTTCAAGAATTATTCTTATGATTTTTACACGCACTTACGGCAAGGTTCTCTGGATTTTGTCTTCTACCCGTTGTCAGACGTTTTTGCAGGTTTCAAAAAGCAAGCGTTAACTCGAGACAGCTTTGTATATGTAGCAAGAGTAGATAGTTTGCTTGCTACGAGGGCGAGAAGAGGTGAGCGGCTGAAGGAGAAGGAACTTCAAGCTAATCTCGTTGTTCAGCCAACTGTTCCGGTTCGTAACGAGGAAAATACATATCTCGGCGTTTTTTCAGAGGATGTGAGCAGCTGTCCGTTTGACACTAAATTCTTTTCCCCGTTTTTTACGAGCGTTCCATATTTTTTAAACGGGGAGGAAACCACGGTTATACCTCTTCAGACTGCCGTTCGTATGTCAGAGATCATGCCGATAGAAATTCTTGGACGTCCTAAAGAGCTGCCGACTTATCCCTACACCATGGTGTGGTATGAACCAAGAGGAAAAGATCCTGCCCATCAATGGTTCAGAAGCTGGCTCTTAGCAGAAACGGAAAAAACCTTGGTAGACGTCGAGAAGGTTCCTCGTCTTTTATAGTTTTTCAAAAATAGAAAAATTCTCTTTCGAAAATAGAGTTCTAGAGAGCCTTTTTTCCCAATTCTCGAAAATCTGTACCGTTCATACACTTTCCCTATCGATTTAAGAATTTTTTAACGATAGGAGGAAGGTATGACGATAAATCTCAGTCGCCGCCGTTTTTTTGCAGCCTCTGCTGCCGGCCTGGTAACTTCAGGGTTAAGCACCAAGGTGCTGGCTTCTGAAGACAATGCAATTCATTGGGACAAAACGGTAAATTTTTTGATTGTCGGTACAGGTTTTGCCGGATTAGCAGGAGCTCTGGAAGCTCATTACCAGGGTATGAAGAATATCCTGGTTGTTGAAAAGATGCCGACTCCGGGGGGCAACTCAATTATTAACGGCGGCGCTATTTCTGCGGCCGGAACCGATATGCAGAAAAAACTGGGTATCGAGGACAACCCTGATTTGATGTTCAAAGACATCATGCACCACGGCGGTCACATTAACCATCCCGAGCTTGCCAGGAAAATTGCCGATGAGTCCGTAGCTAACTACAAATGGCTCAAGAACGAGATCGGAGTTCACTTTTCATCAGTCTATTATCACGGCGGCCATTCCGTAAAACGGAGTCACGGAGTGGAAGAGAAGTGCGGCGCGGGATTTATAAACCCCATGCTGGCTAAATGCAAGGAATTCAATATTCCTATTCGCCTGAACACCAAAGTAGTAGATCTCATCACTAATGAAAAAGGCTGCGTCCTCGGAGTGCGTGTTGAAACTCATTACCGAAACGAAAAGGGCAAAGGAACCGGCTTCGAAAATATTCGTTCTATTCACGGCGTGTTAATTGCTTCAGGCGGTTTTAGCCAGAATGTGCAGATGCGCATGAGCCATGATCCGAGACTGACGAAGGCTTTCGGCTCGACCAACCATGCCGGAGCTACAGGTGAAATGATCCGTTTGGCTCAGAGAAAAGGAGCCAACACTATCCACATGGACTGGATTCAGCTCGGTCCATGGACAAGCCCTGACGAAAAAGGTTTCGGCAAAGCACCTCTGTTCGTAGAGTCTTTGGTCGGCTACGGCTGTATGGTCGATATAAAGACGGGAAAACGTTTCTTTAAAGAAACAGGTAATAGAAAAGAGAGAGCGGATGCGATCGTAGCCTTAGGTCACCCTGCGTTGATTTATGCAGGGGCGGCTAATGTTAAAAACCAAGTTCCTAAGACGATGAACGCTGAAATGCTTGAAACCTCTATTAAGAACGGCGTCATCGGGAAGTTTGACACTCTTAAACAGATGGCCGACTTCTACCATATTCCGTATGAGGCTCTGGAAAAGCAGAACGAGCGTATGAACAGATTCCTCAAAAACAAACAAGATCCTGACTTGGGATGCAAGTTCTTTCCTGATTCTCTGCCAAATGACAAGGGACCTTTCTATGCTGTACGTCTTTGGCCTCGAGTCCACCATACGATGGGCGGACTTGAAATTAACGATAAGGCTCAAGTCGTCGATGTCGACGGTAAACCTATCGCCGGTCTTTATGCCGCCGGTGAGGTTACAGGCGGCGTCCACGGTATGGTCCGTCTCGGAACAGTCGCGGTCGCAGACTGCATGATTTTCGGACGTACTGCGGCAAGGACTGCAGCAGCCTTCAAAGGTTGTTAATCCTCTGTTCATCGCTATTACAACAGATCATCCCGAAGAGAACATCATGAAAACACTCCGATTATTTACTTTAGTTCTGAGCCTTGCACTCTCTGCTTCTATTTATGCTGCTGAAAAACCTCAAATGGGTGCCGATATGCACGCGGCTAAGGGAGTACCGTGTCCCGCTTGCCATGGCGATAACCCGATGAAGAATGATTTGCCTACTGAAACCCAGTGTGTCGTCTGCCATAACAAAGCCGCGCTGATTGAAAAGACCAAGGATGTCAAACCCATGAATCCTCACAATGCCCCTCATAACAATGACTGTGCAGCTTGCCACAGACAGCATGAGCCTGCGGTCAGCTACTGCAACCAGTGCCATTACCTTGATTTCAAGGTTAAATAAGGGGAGGCGATATGAAGAAAACTACGTCGATTCTTTGCACAGCTTTACTCAGTACTTTTGCTTCCTGTGCATTAGCCGGGCAAGTCACGCTTTTCGGAGCGGTTGACTTAGGAGTTAAAGTTCAGAAAAGCAAGGGACACGATACCGTTGTTTCCATGGATTCCGGAACCTACGCAGGCTCCCGCTGGGGTTTGACCGGAAGAGAAGAAATCAACAACGACTTATCCGTTTCCTTCCTTCTGGAATCAGGCTTTGATGCGGACACGGGTGCATCTAAAGGGAAGCTCTTTAACAGAGGAAGTTTGCTTAGATTAGAAAGTAAGACCTTCGGTACGTTGGCTTTCGGCCGAACTTCTGCCTTTACTTCTGCTTCCGGAGAGTATGGTTGGATGTGGCAGGTTGATCCTTTTGAAGGTGCTTACCTTGACGCCGGCATACAAGCTTCCCAATTTAATATGTGGGGCTGGCGCGACAATGTCATCTTATATTTGTCTCCTAAGATTGCTAATTGGGAGATAGGCCTTCAATACTCTTTGAGCGGAGACGACGGCGCCAACGAAGCCGATGATAACGGTCCTTGGCATGATTCCGATCATTACTGGAACGCTGCCGCACGCTATAAGACGGAAAAGGTTAACTTCGTCATGGGCGCAGAGGGTATGGACTACGGTTCAAAGAGCCCCTGGCATGGTGATGCAAAACCGTTTACTGCTAAATTTGGTACAGCTGTAACACTTCCGGTTGGTACCGCTTATTTTGGCTACAACTACTCAGTGCACCAGCGTTATGTCTGGAACTGTCCGATGGTTGATTACGGTTCAGACCTGACTCCGGCAGAAAGCGGTAAAGGCATCCAGATGAATTCTTTCTACGTCGGATATAAATATCCTCTTTTCGGCGGTTACCTTCTGGGTCAATACCAGTTTGTCAGAGGAAAAGATGCCGGACGTGAAGGACCGAATCATTTCAATCGTCACGTCGGGGCTGTCGGCTATCACTATTTCCTGAGCAAAGCCACGATGCTTTATGCCGTCATGTCCTATGCACACGGTACCGGTCTGCTTAAGGGAGACAAGGGCGGAAATCGTTATGTAGGCCACTTAGGCATGGTGCATTTCTTCTAACGATCAAAATGAATCGGCAGCAGACATCGCTGCCGATTCAACGGAGAAGGTTATGGTAGTTTCTTCTTTAATCCCTCCTGACTGGCATCAGTTGCTTGTTGATTTTTATGAAAAGTTCCCTTCCCGTGGCCTTCCGTCGGTTGAACACTTTCCGATATTTCCATGGATCGCCCCTAGAGTATCCACAAAAATCATTGAAAAAGTCCGGGAATTGGGTGTCGAGAGGAATTTGACAACCGGGGAACTGTTGTTTGAGATTGGTGCTCGTGTTGACAAACTATGCATCAACCTAAAGGGATTCAGTGCTAGATCGCTGGTTAATCCGGCAGGGTTCGAGGCGCAGGGAATCGGAATTGCTCCGCCACTCCATATCGCAGCCGGGAATTTGAATTTTTTTACTCAGAGACCTTGTTCCGGCTGCTATTACGCACTCTGTCCCTCTCAAATTATAGAATGCAGTTCACAGCGGCTCCGAGAGGCAGCTCAAGATGACTCGGAATTGATGTTCGAACTTGCGAGACACTTTGAGATGTGTGCTATCTCAGATCGAATGGTCTTTGCCTGTAGAGCTCTTATTAATTCAGAGCATCGACTTCAAGCTTTTCTTTGCAGCTGGGCGGCCAACTTCGGTCTATTAGATCAAAACCGAAGCAAGGAGGTAAAAATAGAAACGGTGAGTCTTCCCGGGCCTGCTTTAATCGGGAAAATAATGGCGATCAACCCATTAGTTGTAGAGAGAACTCTTGAAAAATGGGAATCTTTAGAACTGCTGGACATATCAAACGGTAAGACCCTAATAGTTCCTTCGCTTATTGATCCTATTTATCAATGGATTACTTTAAAAGATAAAGAATCGGGTGTTGTACAGTACCCGCCTTCAATTCAGACGCTTTTAGAAAAAGCATAGCCTCATTTTTCGAGGTTCCTAGGGAGAAAATTTTCTGCCTCTATTAAGGCTGCAGTTCTTCCAGTGGAACTTTCTGGGAAAAGTATAAAGGCCTGACTTCTTAACGAAGTTATCGGCCTTTCGTATGTGCGCTCGGCATGAGCGAACTCTACAGGGTGAAAGTCCCGAAGTGCGGGCGGTGGCGCCAAGCACATAGCCAAAGGCAAGGTCTGAATCGCGAGGTT
>NZ_DBMALT010000045.1:0-21155 GCF_057870745.1 Parasutterella sp.
CATCAAAATGACAAAACTCCGGTGCTCTATACGAGGACCGGAGCGTTCGGGCTGTGTCGTCGGTGCAATAATCTAAAAAATAAGCTATAAGACACGTACGAATAATCTGCCGGCGCTCATGGCGATGTTTGCGTATTGGAACTCCGAAAAACTCGACGTTTCCTCTTACTGTTTCCTTCCCTATGACGAACGCCTTCGTGTCATGGTGGACTGGCTCCAGCAGCTGGAAATGGAGAGCTTAGGTAAGAGTACGGCTGCGACGGAACGCCGGTGATCGGAAAAACCTCTCTAGCCGTTTGGGGCGGACACGGGAACGAATCTCAGCATTCTTTCTACCAGTTCTTGCGCGAAGGTACGGCAAAAAATGCCATCGACGTCTTCTGGTGCGAGAAACCGGGCCACGCCCACAAGGAACTCCATCAGTCTTAATGGCCAACGCCAAGGCGCAGACAGAAGCGCTTGTTACTCGAGATCCGAAGAGCAAGTACTTCAATGTGGTTTCCACTGTTTCTATTGAAGAACTTACACCTGAAACGTTAGGTGCTTTAATGGCGATGTATGAGCATAAGACCACAATGCTAGGGACACTTTTCGGCATTAACGCCTTTGATCAACCCGGCGTGGAATTGGGTAAAAGGTTAGCAAATCAAGCTTATAACAATCTTTTTTTAACTGACTTGTTTTAATCTGTTTTTACTTTTGTCTTTATTGCGGTCGTTGCTTCCTGGCATAATGAACGACCTTTCTACTATCTCATAAATCACTATATCGGGCTTGTTTTCTTTGATTTCATCGCTTAAAACAGTCAAACTTTTATGATTGGAGGTGAGGTAGACAGTTCTAAAATATGAAGATAGGAACGGGGAGAGAGATGTACCAAAAGAATCACAAATAAGCATAATGCTCTTTGTGCTCTGGCTGTGATTGTTTTTTACTTTTGCTGAAAATGTTTTCTGAGATCCTCGAGCGAGTGCGTCCTTTATCATTATTTCTTTCTGTTCTTGCATAGGTTCAACCCAAGTGACAACTTGATCTTCACCAAAGTTAAATCGGTAGGATTTATCCTCAAAAGAAAAATTGCTAGGAATACCTACAATTGGACCTAAATCCCCGATGTTTTTTGAAACTCCGTCGGGAACTATGAGAAAAGTGTTCTTTGGCTCTTCAAGTTTTAATGCTTTCAAAATACTTCGAAAGGCTACTTCCGCGCCCTTAATATTCCAATGAGTATCAGTTTTGAAATAAACCTGTTCTGTCTCGGTTTGAGAGATCAGATCATTAGAGGGAAATAGAACTGGAATCCCGTTTTTTTTCAAATCAGATATTCCAAGTTGGGTAAGGGTTAGTTCAGATGGTTTCTGTTTAACCCAGGAGGGAAAGAATTCCTCATAAACAGTATGCTTGTCGGGTGCAACAAGAACAATAAATTGAGATTTAAACTCATGTGAGAGTTTTGAAAGGGTCGTTATTTTTTCAAACAGAGTCTCTGCGTAGTCTGAATATTTTTTAAAGCTAAAAACTCGAAAGTGTCTGTCAATGACGTCTGCATAGTCATTGCCTAGAAAAACGTAACCGTTGGCTCCAATAACTCCTTTCGATAAGTCGAAAGAAGTGAAAAGATTAGGATCTTTAATAAGATTGTTAACGTGCTGGGTAATGGTATCTTTCCCCCACAACCTATCGGTAACAAACAAACTATAGTCTTTAAAAAAAATTTTAGGATGCCTTAAGTTATCTATTGTTGGTAATTGGGTAACTGTTCTGTTCTCCGTCGTTAGGTATTTTGATGCAAGGTTCGGTTTGATTAAGATATGTAAACAAAAAGGAATAAATAAGATAGCCAGAACGATAACAATAAATATTTTTTTCTTCATGCTCAAAAATTGAAATAAATGAAAGGATTACGATTGTCTGTGTAAAGAATTGAGAGTGACAAAACAAAAAGAATAAGATTTAAGGAGACCAAACCAATCAATTTAAAACTTCTAATCTTCATTAGGGAAGGGAAATCTCTACCCCATAAGGCAACAATAAAGCCCAAGATGAGCGCACTAACATTTAGCAGACCCAGATGAATTGAGTTTTGAACAGGATTAAGAAAGTTAAACATAGCATATAGATAATTCATAGCATGATCTAGATTCAATGCTCTAAAAAAGACCCATCCAATTATTACTAATGCTAAACAGTAGAATCTTCGAATAAAGTTGGGAAGGGACTCTAAGGCTTTTCCTAAAGGCGTTCTCTCTAAGATGAGAAGAAGTCCATGATAGAGCCCCCAAAGTAGAAAAGTAAATTGAGCACCGTGCCAAAACCCACAACAAATAAATACTATTAATAGATTCCGGTAAGTAACAACGGTAGAAGATCTACTTCCACCAAGAGGAATATATAAATAATCGCGAAGCCAAGAAGACAGTGAAATGTGCCATCTTCTCCAGAAATCTTTGATAGAGAGGCTCTTATACGGGGAGAGAAAATTCTCATCAAATTTTATCCCAAGCATGCTGGCCAATCCTATAGCCATGTCAGAATAGCCGGAGAAATCAAAATAAATTTGAATTGTGTAAGCCAATGCGCCAAGCCATGCATCCTGCCAAGAGATAGAGGCAGAAGAGGAAAAGAAGGCTATGTCGGCAAGTGGTGCTACAGAGTTGGCTATCAAAACTTTCTTATTTACACCTATTATGAATCTAAGCAGACCCTGACTGAAACTGTTAAGAGAAACGTTATTTTTACTTTGAAGGTTATTACGAATAGATTCAAACCGGACAATAGGTCCTGCAACTAGATGGGGAAACATAAGGAAATATGCAAAAAAATCGCTAGCTGAATGACGACCAATTGCTCCCTTGTATGCGTCAACGAGATAACTAATTCCGTGAAAACAAAAAAAACTAATACCCAAAGGTAATGCCACAGTAGGTGTAATATCAAAAAAATTAAATTTATCGTAAAGAGAGAATGGCAAGATTTTTTCTAGTTCTGACAGAACCCAACTAAAATACTTATAATAAAAGAGTGCTCCCAAATTTATGATAATTCCTAAGAAAAGCCACGCTTGGGCGTCTAATCCTAACCATATTTTCTTATTTATAAAAAAAGAATAGGGCGATAGAACTGTTTTCGAAAGAACTGATTTTGATGTTTTACCAAAGGTTCTCTTTTGATGTTCTAATGGATTTCCGTCAACACAATTTCCAGCCGATAAAGCATGCTTCGATACTTCTTGGGGGAGCGAGTTAGTGAGAGAAGGGGTTATTTTCCCATCAATTATTGTTGTATTTTCTAAATTAGGGGAAGACGACGGTCGGAGGGGGGGTAAGATTACAAGTTTGTAAAGCCGATTTTTCAAACTCTAATGCTTGGGAACAAGAAGTTTGATTCAAGGACCTTCGTATGAGTCTTCCTATCAAATAATTAAAGAGGCACAGTGCCAAGAGTAATATTACGCCGTATCCCTCACCCCAGATGTAAAAAAGAAGGCTTGAAATAATGAGAAGGGCGATTTGGAATTGTTTTTTTATAAAAGTGTTGAGGAACAAAAAAATAGGCAAAAAGAAAAAAATAAAAATCGCTGAAGAAAAAACCATATATTTCCCAAAGCTAGTTCTTAAACTAATGTTGTCTTATTACTCGAGGGCAGTTATTAATTATATCTCAAGGCACAGAATCCTAAAAGTTAGCGGATAAATACACCTTGAGGCGAGAGAGCTTAATAATTCTACTGAACCTATTGAAAATATGGTTTTTCTTGACTTTGTAAAATGTGTGTATTATTACAAAAATATTTTACGAGGGTTCCTGAGCAGGTCTAAGCCAATAACCGGAAGAACTACCACCTCTGTTTGGAAGCAAAAGCGTAGAAACGGCGATATTTACGTCTGGGAAAGACAAACTGTTTACATCCCGCAGACTAGAGAGACCAAAGAACTCTCCCGAAAACTGCTCGGCAAGATCCCTGCCGGGTCGATCGACGGAGAAATAGTACCCACCAGACCCAAACGTAAAAAGATCGAGGATGCAATACCTCAGTCCTCGACACGTTCAAGAGTTGGATCGTCTTCGCTTTTGCGCAGGGTCGGCGAGCAAGGCGGTATTACGGAAGATTTGCGCTCTTGCATGAACGAGAGCTCCGCTAAAAAGGTAGACATAATCGCTCAGTTTTGGCTGGCTAATCAGGGTGACAGACTGCAGAGAATGCAGAAGTGGCAGTTTCTCCATCCGACCCCTTATCCGGGCCCGATTTCAAAAGACGTTTACCACGAGTTGTTCGAATTTCTCGGATTAAACGAAGACATCGTTCAAAACTACTTCCTTGCGAGAGCTAAACGCTGCCATAAAGAGGACGCGGTTGCCTTTGACTCTTCAAGCGTTTCTTCATACTCCCGATACATTAAAGAAACTTTTAACAAGGCCGGTGACGGTCTGGACACCGTTAAGCTTCATACCTTGTTCGATTTAGCGACGCACCAGCCCATTGCTTTTGCACGCGAACCGGGAAACTTGGCCGACGTCTCCGGCATAGAAACCTAAAAGTAACCGAAGGCGATCATTAAATTTTCATTCCTAACAGAGATAAAAAGAACTTGTCTCGCTCTATAGATTCCGTTTTCCAACGAATTTCTCCGGCCTTACTCGCCACAGTTGTTTCCTCAATGCAGTCGAACCAATCTAGAATCTGAGCCAGAGACCTATTATCCAGCCAGCTTAGCAGTTTCTCTGCTTTGGATTTTTCAGATTTCTTTTCTTTTTCTACCAGCCATTTAGCCAACAACTCTTTGATTTCTCGAACCTTTCCTATTAACCAGCATCGATAGCTCAAAGCAATGAACTGTACGAATTGCCTTCCTTTGAGGCGGTCGCCTGTCCAGACTCTCGGCTTTCTGCCGTCACAATATTCTTTATATATTCCAAAGGCTTCCTCTGTTTTTTCCCGCAATCGATAATCTTCTAACGCCTCAAAGCAGTCTTGAGCTTTGTTCGATACCAGCACAAACAATCCAAAGAACTTAGCTGTTTCGTTAAAGGCTTCCTGGTTAAATTTAACGGTTAATTTTCCTCCGCGTCCCTGGCGGCTCAGAATCAAATATTTTTCAACTTTCTTTGCCGCAGACTCGGAGAGCTCTTCTCCGCTCAATACCGTACTTCTCAGTGCTGTAAGTTCTTCCTCTAATGCTCTTGTTTTGCAAGTCTGTATTTCAGAGTTCCTCAGAATGTGGACGTATATTCTGCGGCTAAACTTCTGAGTTTCCCCTGCTTTGGCAGAAGCCGTGCTTCTGTGACGCAGACGTGAGAATTCCTGCATCTTGCTGACGGTTTTTCCCTTGACCTGCGTGTCGTAAGGGCAGATGTTGTCGAGGTTGTCCAACTCTGCCAGTGCTTCTTCCACGATATCGCGAAGCCAAGTTGCCGATCGGGATGCAAGGGTTAGAAATTTCATATTCGAGTCTAGAAATTCAACCATGCTGTAGTAACCGTTGTCAGTAACAATCAAAGGCTTGGTTACTCCGAGAACACTTAGCTGCTTGAGTGCAGTTTGAATACTGATGACATCGGGAATGTTGCCCGGCTGCTTGCAATAAGCGATAGGCAGCCTGTTTTTCACCGAATACAAAGTCACAAATTTAATCGTGGGAAGTCCATCAGCATCCTTGTTGAAGCCGTATTGGGCTTCCTTGAGATTTGTTGAGTAAGTTGAGAAGGTCGTTGAATCCAGGGCCAGGGCGGGCTCTTTTTCAAGCGTCGATGCAATATGCCGGAAGTAATTTTGAATCCAAGATTCGTTTCGCCCGATTTGTTCAAAAAGTGTCCCGTACACTCGTTCCGTCAAAGGTTCGAGATAGGGAATTTGATGATTGAGCTGCCAAGTCTCTATACCCGGAAGTGTCTTTCGGTCACAAGCTGCTAAATAACGAGCCAAGCTGATGGCCTTGAGTGCTTCGGCTTGCGGAAGCGAACGAAGAATGCAGGCATCAATGCCGCTCTGTTTTCCGACAAAATCCAGAATTTCGGAGGCGCCGACATGAGATCTTGCAACCTTGACCGGTGCAACAGGCTTTGGCGCGGCAGGCTTTTTAGGACGAGTTTTGATAATCTCATTGCTTCCCTTGAGGATTTTACCGATTAATTTACAGCCAAGTACTTTAATCTTCTTGGTCTGAGGGTCATAAATAGTGGTCCTCTCATAGATGTATTTAGTTCCGTCTTTTCTGGTTTCCGTACGTCTTCCAACATGAGGAACGCCTGATAAAGGTCTGCCCATAATTGCACCTCTCAATAATAATCGTATTATAGTACGATTACAAAAAGAATACGAGAAAAAACCGCAATTAATTCAGATAATTACGGTTGAAAGAGAGGATTCTTTAAATTTATCGATCGTTTTTGGTTACTTTAAGGTTACACAGATAGAAGAATTACGCAGCCCCGATAACAGTGAGGTAATCGGGGATTCCGGAGATCTCGGAATAGAAAACCGCGAAAGTACAGTTCCAGAACGCATAACTTATACGGCAGCGAATGGTTACAACTAAAAGAAAAACTCTCGGCTGTGAAAGTTGCTGATGAAAAGATACTTAGTTCGATTCAATGCAAGATCAAACAGCCTTCCAACGAATTAAGGTTCAGTTTGGATATAGTAAAGTCAGATATCAAGAGCTTGCCAAAAAACGGCACGCTTAATAATGCTACCAGTGTTCTGCGGAACTTCGCCGACCTGGACAATCTCTAGAAAAATTTAAAGGTCGGACATTACGAATATCCGAGAAACTGGAACTGGAAAAAATTTATTCGGAATTATTGGAGCTTTATTCTCATTGTTTTCGTTGTGATGATTGCGGTTTTCCTTCACAACCCCATCTTGAAACAGCAGGTTGAAAGAAGAACCGAGCGTCTGAGACAGACGATGAAGGAAAAACTGGCGGGGCATCAAGCAGCCGTCAGCGCGAATCGTCACTTAAATGATATGGAGAAAATCAACCTTGTCGGCATGCTTTCGGGCATGATCGCGCATGAGCTCAGACAGCCGCTCACCGTTATCAGAAACTACTCCGAAGGACTCAGAGATATTCTTCATTCTCAGGATTACGATGCGAAAGTCCTGGAGGAGGCGCTCAAGGTCGTTGATGAGCAGTCCATCAGGGCCTCTTCGATTATTGAGCATATACGCGGACTGATTAAAGGTAGAGAATCGAAAGTTCGTGAAGTTGATTTGAATTCGTCGGTCCTGTCTATCCTCGAAACTTATAAAGAGTTAGGCGGAAAATACGAAGTTAATCTCGTTGCGTCGGGCAACGCTCCGGTTTCTGTCCGGATTGATCCCACTCAGTTTGAAATTGTTTTACTCAACTTGCTCAATAACGCTTCCGAAGCCATAACGCAGCAAGAAACGAAACCGATTATCACCTTAGAGATCTCCGGCGAAAACGGCGAAGCCGCCGTTACTGTCGCCAATGAAGGATTTTTAGAACACGAAGAATCCTTTAATAATCTGTTTGCCGTGAAGAACTCTACTAAAGTCAACGGTCTCGGACTGGGATTAGCAATTGCGGCAAGAGTCGTAGAACGCTGGGGCGGTCAGCTCAGTATTCGTCAGCACAATAAAGAGGTCATCGCATGTATCCTTCTTCCGAGCCTATAGATCCATCCGTCCTCCGCTTAGTTCAGGGAAAGTCTTTAGTCAGAATTAATGTCCGACCTTTAAATTCTTATAGAGATTGTCCAGGTCGGCAAAGTTCCTAGGAACACTCCATTCATTGCCTTGAATGGCAGGAAGGGAAAACAAGATTTTGGTGGTTTCTTTTCTGAGTGCTTCAGAAGTGTTCTTGGTTGCGGCAAAAACCCATCCGGGGTAAAGATCGCTCGATCGAATGCAGTATTCCTTTGAACTTGTGGGCCTAGGCTCGATCACTCTGAATTCATTGCCTTTAATCTGTCCGGAAGACGAGAGTTCCTCGAGAAGGCATGTTCGTACGATCGCAGCCTCACATTTGCCGGCTTTCAGGTCCTCAAGAACTTTTGGCATGGGATAGCCGGAATAGTGAATAGAACTAAAAAATTTATCCGGATCAAAGCCTCTGCGATTGAGCTCACCTAAAGCAATGTATAAACCGCCGTAAGCATTCGGCGCGACGGCGCAGACGCTTTTTCCCTTTAAATCTCGAAGAGAAAAATTATTGCCGTTCTGCTGAGGAACAACAAAAACAGAACCTAATGCTCTGTCTGGGCGCCTAAAAAATTGATTGCTTTGAGAGGCAAGGGCAGTGGTATCGAGCTTCTGTCTGCTCGAAACATAGAATCCCGGATTGGAGATAAAGAAATCTAATTTTCCTGTAGCAATAGCTTTCTCTAACCCCGGAAGATCGTAAGTCGAAACCTCCACATTCCTCGGTTTTAATTTGTCCTTGAGAACAGAGGCTGTCTCGGCATAAAGAACGTTTTCGGCTTCATTGCCGGAAGTGTTGAGAATGCCGAGATGAATGGTCTCCGCATACAGCTGAGAAGAAAAAAGGAGCAGCGGAATGAACAAAAGCTTGATATTCATCAAATTTAGGCGCGGAGACTCCTTCCTTCAGGCAGGGGAGGAAGCGCCTCCTCCTTTCGAATTTCTTTTAAATAGGTCCGTCTCTTCTCCAGCAGACGCAGCTTTTTGTAGCTTATGCCCGCTGAAATGCGGGTGCCGTCGAGCTTTCGTACATCAAAAGACCCGGAGGATCGACGGCCGAAAATAAAGCCTTCTTCTCCCTGGCAAACAACCTTGTCAAAAAGACGGAAGCCTTTGACCTCAAAAGGCGCCTGATTGCGCTTTCGAAGCCCGTGTTTGAGGATGGAAAGCTTGTGAATCTGCCGGTTGTTCCGACGCGTCTGCTTCTGGAAGAAGAATTCGCCGAGCCTTTTGGCGCCGAGATTGCCGGCGATGCAGAAAGCATCCGCACAATGCGACTTGTCGATGCCGTTCACGATTCGTGTGTGCTTGGTTCGGTAGCCGTAGGTGTTGTGCACCTCCAGCTCAGGATGCGACGCCTTTAGGCGGTTCAGTACCTCCCAGCGCATAATTCCCATGAAGGCTTCCGCACGGAACGACTGCCCGCGCTTGGTCTTCAGCTTGATTTCTCTGCGATGAAGTGCTTTATGGCACGTCTCACAAAGCGTGAGCAGGTTGCCGGGCGAGTCTCCGCCAGTGCGTCTGCTTTCCAAGTGATGAACATTGAGCACCGGATCTTTCGATCTGCCGTGACAATGCTGACAAGCGTGCCCGTCTCTGAAAAGAACATACTCTCGAACATTCCAGAAACCAAGCTGTTCTCCCTCTTGGTACTCTTTTCCCGAAATGTCGGGATTCTTCAGCAGCTGCGTGTCGAAGGACGCCGTTTCCACGGTGATCTTCGTGACCGGCAACAGTCGAAGAATCGCTCCTATGCGCGACAAGTGCGCGTTGATTCGATTTTCAACTGATGGTGCAAGCCAGCCTTTGCGCTTGGTGCGGATGCGGTTGTCGAACCTCGGTGCGCGATAGCGCGTTTTGCGGTTACGGCGGGACTGCCGTAACGTACGACGAGCAGAGAGCAGATCAGAGACGTCCGGACGGAGTTCGACTTCTGATGCATAAAGCTCAGCCTTTTCCGTTGATGCGGAAAGGCCGACATGTTTGTATCCGGCATCAACACCCAGACTCACCGGCTGTTTGGACTCGCCCGTTGCAATCGTCAGCTGTATGGTGAAAGGCGTGCGCCTTACAACAATAGCTTTCTTCTCTTTAAGCAGTAGGCGCGCTTTTGCCGGTGAACAGAGCATCAGCGGCTTTCCACGTTTGTTTAGTAGAAATACTCTCAAGTTTTATCTCCTCGGTCTTTCGACCGGTTGTGATCCTTCGCCAATGTTGGAAGGGGTTTCAAGCCGACAGCACCGCTCTTACCTCTTAGAGCTTTTAACCAACGGCCGCAGAGCGCGGGACTAGGATCTGCATCCCGCGGTGCCTGTGCATTCCCAACCAACGTAGTCCTCAAAACGACGGACTGAGGCTAGTCAACTAGAGACTTTTTCAAGCCTCGGCCTTTAGGCCGAGGTAGTTGACAACTGCTCCTAATCGTTTTTATTTATCGTTTCATTAGCAAGTCTATTCGCTATAGAGACGATATTCGAATAGAAATTACCCGCATGCCTATCCGAGATAGCTCCGGCGAGGAGTCGCGTCCACTTCAAGTGCGAAACCGTCTCCTTCAGCGGACTCATATCCTCCGACTCTCTTAAATCTCCGTCTGCACCCCTCCGTTTTTCCAGCAGCATCCCGACGCAGTAATAGATAAAGCCGAGATGATCTTCCGGTTCATTGGAATTCGTGTTCGGTTTCAAACCGCACGCTCTTAAGATTTTTCTTAATTCGTCCCTTGGCTCTTGCATCGCCAGGCCGGTTAGCCAGACGCTCTCATAAAGAGAAAGGCTGGAACTTCCGAGACAAAAGAGAGATCCGTAATCTCGGCCGAGTGCTTGCAAGTCGAGCTGCTCCGAAAGCTCCTCATACTCGGCTTGAGAAATCAACCCGCATTGTCGGCAATTCTCTAATCCTAAAGTTAAGAGCTGAACATTCTCTTCACTGGGGCCGTTTAAAAAGAGCAGCCCCAGTGTTTTGAAGAAGAGCTCTGAACATTGTTCGGAAGAATGATTCAATTCAACCTCGCTTTGTTTGATGCTCACCATATTAATTAGAAGAAGAGTTCTCGGGACTCAAAGTAAATGTTCGGTTTCGTACGGTTGACATCCTCTTGCTTAAATCCGAGAGCAGTGCGTGTTGCATTCGGATGAAGCTTCAGAATTTCTTCTACGGGAAGAAGCTCTAATGCTCGTCCGGGGCAAGATGCCACACAAGCAGGTTTAAGTCCTTTTTCTAATCTGTCATAACAAAGATCGCATTTGGTCATGGGAGGTCTGGGCCCCTCAGCCTGCAAATCTTTGTAGTACTGAGGTGCGTCCCACGGACAGGCAGCTCGGCAGGCTCCGCAGCTGATGCACTTGGAAGAATCCACTCGGACTGCGCCGTATTTAGCTTCCTTAGAAATGGCCTTAACAGGACAAACCGGAATACACGCCGGTTCAGAACAATGATTGCAGCCGATAGATAACGGAACAATGGCAATGTTCGGAGTTTTTGTGCCGAATTCAAAAAACGTCACGCGTCTCCAGTTTTCTTTCGCATCAAATCTGCGAAGAATATCTTTGGAGTGTGCGCCGTTAAGCGTATCCGGTCTGGCGCCTGCGCCCCAAGAGGCGGGAGTATCAAAAGTTCCTGCTGTTTCTTCTGTTAATGCTCTGTTGAGATTGGCGTCTCCTCTTTTGCTCTCATTCCATTCTTTACAGGCGATGACACAAGTTTTGCAGCCTAAGCAGCGTTTCTGATTGAAGAAAAATGCATATTGAGTCATGGTTTATTCCTTATATCCTTGTCGATGAACTTAGGCCGGTTTTTGTTTGCTGACTTCGCAAAGATTTCCGCCCGCTGCAAATCCGCCTGACTTGTTGGTCTGCAGGTGAAGCACTGGATCTGCTGCTCCGATATCACGGTCTGTCGTTAGTGTGTTGACGGCTCCGCCGACATCCACTGCGACAATGTGCTTCTCAGGTTTTCCATCGCCGTCTAAATCAAACCATGCTTCGTATTTCTCCGTCGGGCTGGGCTGATACCAAGCGCCTTCACCGATAGAAACCACACCCGGCAATTGACGAAGAGTAATTTGTGCCGGAATTTTCATGCAGCCTGCATCGTTATACACATACACTTCGTCTCCGTCGGAAATGCCTCGTTTTTGTGCATCTTCAGGGTTGATGAAGACGCAATGCGGGAAGGCGTCCATCAAAGAAGTCGTGTTATCAAAAGAGGAGTGGCTTCTGTTGGGCATATGAGGTGTCGTGAACTGCAGACTGTAAGCAATTCCTTTCGCTCCTTTCTTACCTTCAAGCAAATCCTCAATACCTTCCGGCGGTCTGACATACTGAGCACGCGCTGCTTTCTGTTTTAATCGTCCTCTTTCCGCAAGGAAAGGAGAGTAGAAGTTAATCTTGCCGGTATCGGTCGGGAATTCTCCCGGAGCAAATCTGTCCGCGTCGATGACAGAAGTTTCCGGTTTCACAAAGAGCTGAACGTTGCCTTCCTTCTGCATTTCTTCAAAGGTCGGAAGTTTGAATTCAGGATTAAGTTCCTTGTATTTTTCCGGAACCTTTGCGCCCGCCCATTGAATCTTCATAACATCAATGTCGGATTTACCGTCGCGTCCCCAGTTAATGCCGAGACGCTGAGCAATCAATTCATTAATTTGCCAGTCGGTCTTGCATTCGTACATCGGATCAAGAATCTGATTAACGAAATTCGTATCGGTCTTGACTCTGGAGCCGGTAATGAAGCTTTCTTCGAAATGGGTGACAACGGGGAAAATAATATCCGAGTACCTGGCCGTAGTGCTCATGAAGCGGTCATACGTGATGACGGAAGTTAACTTATTCCAGGCTTCTAATTTCGGATTGATGGCAGCACGCTGATTAAAAACGTCACCGCTTCCTGCTCCCTTGATAAACATTTCAAGATGGAGTCTCGGATCTTCTCCTAAATCGATGCCGTTCAAAAGTTTAATGTCTTCTCTTAATTGTTCCGGGGTGCGCGTGTCGCGCCCCGTCATGATGACTTGGCTCGAGACGTGAGTAGAGAACAAAAGCGGTCTGAAGGTTTTGCCGTGTGCCATGCCCGGAGCTTTGCCGAGTTTTACGGACATGCCTTCATTTGGAGACAAAGAACCGATACCGCCGCCGCGAACTGTGGCATTTCCTGTCATGGCTGCTAATGCCAGCATGAGCCAGGTGTAGTACATACCGTTTCCGGTTCTTTGTGCACCACCGGCTGTCCAGGCTGAATAAATACAGGCAGGTTTTGTTTTGCCGTAAGCAATTGCCAGATTCTTAATCGTCTTAGCAGGAACGCCTGAAAGGAGTTCTGCCCATTTCAATACGCCTTCCTCTCCGCCGTGTGCTGCATTCAATTCATCTAAATATTCAACAAAACTTTGTCCCTGAGGAACGGTGAAGCTTTGGCCTTTCCAAGGATGACCGTCAATCGGGCTCTTAGCCGGAGAATT
Source organism: Parasutterella sp. (assembly GCF_057870745.1). Taxonomy (NCBI): domain Bacteria; kingdom Pseudomonadati; phylum Pseudomonadota; class Betaproteobacteria; order Burkholderiales; family Sutterellaceae; genus Parasutterella; species Parasutterella sp. The sequence goes on from NZ_DBMALT010000045.1 coordinate 13,122, forward strand.
ACTGATGACGGAATCTCCGGGGAAGAATCCGAAGGTGTATTCCTTGATATAAGCGGGATTATGCAGATTTCTGCGATAGATCGTGTTGGCCATTGCAGCAAGAATTGCGGAATCCGTTCCGGGTCTCGGAGCAATCCAAGCCGGAACGCCCGGGATTCCTGTTGCCATCGCACCTACCGTACCAGTGTATCTGGTATCAATCACGACAATCGGAATACCTTTCTCTCTTGCCTTTGTCATGATGAAAGGTAAGTGCGGAGAAGTAGTTTGAGGATCAGCCGACCAAACAATGATCAGTTTGGAGTTCAGCATGTCGATGGCCGGATGGCCTTTAACGCCTTTTCCTAATGCGTTATAAAGGCAGTCGTTTTGGTTGCCGGCTGAATGGTGGCCGTAAGCAGAAAGGCATGGTCCCAGCATATTTAACGGAGCACAGCCATTGTTCCAAATCGGCAGGTAGCCGAGTTCTTTTTGGCGATCCTGCATTTTGCGGATTGCCTCGCATGCTCTGTCTAATGCTTCATCCCAGGAAACACGTTTAAAGCCTGCTGTATTTCCTCTTTCAATCGTTTGAATCAGAGGATATTTAAGACGGTCAGGAGCGTAAAGACGTTTTCTTTCCGCATAACCTTTCATGCAGGCTCTGCGCTGCATCTTTCCGATAGATTCGTCGGAAGGAAGACAGTCTTTGGAAGGAATGTCGCCGGCACTGGTTAAGGCAAGCAGTTTTCCATCCTTGACGTGTGCCTTGAGCATGCATTGTCCGTGACAATGGATCTCGTGGTAAGTATTAACAACTTTGACGTCGTCTTCCAGAGCCGGAATCGTTCCGTTGATCAAAGGGGATTTTTGATTGTTAATAGCTTGAGCCCAAGTATTCAAGCTCAATGAAGTTGAAGCGGCGCCCACGGCTGTCGTACCTAAGAAAGTCCGACGTGTAATCTTTTTGGCTGACATGTGCAATCCCTTGGTATTAAAAATAGAGGTGATGCAGCCATTTTGAATTTTTAGATCAGGGCCGGGAACTGTCTATTAGTGCAGTTATTCAAATTTGGAATAACGATCTCTTTCCTAACCCTCATTGATCCTTCTTAATCCTCAGCCAACGACCCATAAGAGTTCAGTCGGGTGGGTTGGGTAAAGAAAGGTAAAGGACTGGCGACAAAACATTTGTTTGATGGAAGTTAACCTCTTATTGATTGTCATTCAGGTAGAAATTAGCAAAGTAATTAAATTAAAACTCAAGAGTCTCAACGCATCTTGTTAAATTTGAACGCTATTAGAAGTATTGACTTTGGTTAGTGTGCTTTCGATAATTGTTTTGTTCTAACCAAGGAGAACAAAATGACCTCAATGTCTAGAAGAAGTTTTCTTGTCGGTTCAACGGCAATGGCATGCAGTCTGCCGGCTTTCGCTTCCGATCCGGAAAAAAAAGTTTGATGAATCCGCCGATGTAGTGGTTGTCGGATTAGGAGGAGCAGGTGCCGCTGCCGCGATAACTGCTGCAGATCATAAGGCTTCTGTAATCATTCTGGAAAAACAACCATTGGCCACCTTACGCTCTAACACTCGTATGTCCGGTGGTTGGGTTCATTGTCCCGATAAAGACGGAAATAAAGAAGAACTGCGTAAATACTTCCGAGCTTTATTCTCCGCTAAATACGATGACAAACCGTCGGTCGGAGAAGAAGACGACATCTCCAACGGGATGGCGGAATATTGGGTTGAATACACTCCTAATCTGATGGACTGGCTTAAATCTCTTGATCCTGAACTTAAAGGTCAAAAATTTAGCGGACCTGCTCAATACGTCAACTTCCCCGGAGCAAAAACCAGTTCATATGCTTCTTATCACTTAATGTATCCCGCTCGGATGGGCAAAACTTCTAGCTATAACGGTCCCAAGACTGAAGCGACAGAAGGGGAGGCTCTTTGGCGCGCATTAGAAAAAGGCATTCAAGATAGAAGCGGCCTGATTAAAATCATTGATAACGCTCCGGCAGTTGCTTTAATTCTCAATGAAGACGGCCATGTTGTAGGTGTTGTAGCAAAGAAAGGCGGTAAAGACATTCGTATTCAAGCTAAGAAAGGTGTGATCCTTGCGTCCGGAGGTTATGAGTACAGTGCTGAAATGCGAAAAGCATTTTTGCCCGGACCTTCTGTCGGAGGCTTCGCGTTCTACGGAACCCCTTACAACGAAGGCGAAGGCATCCGTATGGGCATAAAGGCCGGAGCAGCTTTATCTAAGGTTTCTACTTGTGCAGCTCGAATGATCTGGGCGCCTCCCGTTTACCACAACGGAATGCGGTTAGGAGTCACGACTGTCGGAGTCGGAGCTCCGGGGTCTTTCGTTGTTAATGCTCTGGGAGATCGTTTCATTGCTGAGAACAAGATCATGGGCGGAATTACGAATAACAGCGTTTATGAAAAGGCCGCCGAACAAAATCTAGATACGATGACATACGACAATATGCCGGCGTGGCAGATTTTTGAAGAGGAAATATTCAAATCTCGCCCATTAGCAAATCTCACTCGTTCGACAGTTGGGTACGGTTTCGTCGACTATGGTGCCGCTGATAATTCTGATGCCTTAAAGAAGGGATGGGTACTAAAAGCAGATTCGATTGAAGAGTTAGCCAAGAAGATTGCCGAAACTTCTGTCAATAAAGGAAGAATGAATCCTCAGAAATTGACGGAGACATTGAAGCGTTTCAATGAAATGAGTACAGCTGGAAAAGACGAGGACTTTGGAAGAAATCCTAAGTCTTTAAAACCTCTTGAGGGAACTGTCTTCTATGCTATTCCATTGTTTGCCGGCGGATCAAATACAAAAGGCGGCCTCAAAACTAATGCAGAACACCAAGTTCTTGATTGGGACGGTAAGCCGATAAAAGGTCTCTATGCAGCAGGTGAAATTGCCTGTGGTTTAAATCGAGGCGGAGCGATGCTTACAGATGCACTGGTTTTTGGTCAGGTGACGGGAAAGGCTGCAGCAACAAAAAAATAAGTTCTTATTATTACAGTAAGTTAAGCGCTTCTTTAAACATCCTTTAAAGCCCAAACGCTCCGATATATCAGAGCGTTTGGGAATCATTTATAGAGTTGACCTGCTTTTACAGCATAATATCTTTAAATTTAATGCCCTAAATCCAGGTTTTTAACATGCTTCTTATTTAGCATAAGCCGCTGCGTTTTCACCGGCAATCCGTCCGTATGTCAGACCGATAATCGCCGCAAAACCAACCTCATTTGCATAAGCCTCATGACCGGAGGCAGCGCCTGCAGCATAAAGTCCGGGGATAATGTGCCCCTTGGTATCCAGAGCTTCAGCTTTGGTATTGGTCTTGATGCCGCCGTAGGTGGATTGCATAGACGGTGTCACAAGAGCAGCATAGTAGGGCGGATTAAGCATCGGATACTGAATCTTTCTTCCGAAAGCTTTATCGTTCTTTAAACCGTCTTTGCAGTCTTTGATGTACTGATCCATCGTTTCGATGAAGGCTTTTTGATTGACATCAAGTTTCTTGGCAAGTTCCGGAATCGTATCCGCTTTGACAAAATAGCCGGCATCCGCGTAATTGCGCATGAGCTTAAGATTGTCCATCGCCTTCTGATCAACAACAGCATAAGCTTCGTGCTTCGGCTGCTTCATCATGGCTTTGCTCTTGAAGTTAATCGAAGGATGGTTTTCATCCACGAAACGCTTACCGTCATGATTGACAAGGACTGTATATGGTGTGATGGCTGTAAGAGAAACACCGTCTTTCTTGGTAAGTGGGTGACAGAGGTAGTTAACTTTGATCTGCTCCATGGAAGCGGTGTCTGCTCCGATCGCTTGTGCCATCCGAATGCCGTCGCCGGTCAGAGAAGATGCGCCGGTAGTTGGACGACCGATCCAATCAGGTGCATAGCGTTTGAGAAGTTCCGGGCTGGCGGAGAAACCGCCTGTTGCAACAATCACGGCTTTACTCAGAACTTTGTATTTTCCTTCGGGAGTGGACACTTCAACACCGATGGCTTTTCCGTGATCAGATAGGATTTCGGTAACTTTGCTGTTGAGGCGATACGGAATGCCTTGTTTTTCGACTTCGGCTTTCAGGGCCTTCATGATGTGAGGTCCGGGAGCGCTTCCATCTTTAGTGATGTGGAAGTACTTGTCTTCCTGGAAACGGCCGAAGGGAACGCCAAGTTGTTCTAACCAGTCGATGATTTCACCGCCCCTGCGTGCATAAGTCTCAACATTGGCTTTGTTAATAGGAATGCCTTTGTCTTTGGCCTGTTTCATCAGGTGGTCGACATAATCCTGAGTGGATTTGCCCTTAATGCCATGTTCTTGAATGAACTTGCTGCCGCCGGCAGTAATGCCCGTAGAGATGTTCATGGAGTCTCCGGCGCCTAACATTCCTTGTTTTTCAATGACAAGAACGTTTTTGTCTTTTTCTTTAGCGGCAATAGCTGCCGTCAGGCCTGCAATGCCCGATCCGATGACGACAATATCGGCTTTCTCATCTTTCATTGCTTTCTTGGCCTTAACTGGTAGCGTGGTAAGAAGCAGCGGTGAAAGATCTTTAGTGGCTTTGCTCAAAGCGTTTTGAGTCGCTTTAATTAAACCTTGACTGCTGAAAGTGGCACCGGCAATGTTGTCTACTTTGAGCGTCTGGCGATCAATAATTTCCTTAGGAAGTTGAGTAAGCGGAGCGTCGGATAGACCAGCGGATTCACGGTGAGAAAGAACTTGAATATTGGTGATCTTGTTTTTATCGACGGTGACTTCCACTTTCATCGGGCCGTTTCGCCCGTTTGCTTCACCGATATATTTTCCTGGAACAAATTCAACCGTTGAGGCTGCACATAAGTTTGCTCCTAAGAGGCCTGCGGAAAGAAGCAGCGCTAGTTTTGTAATTTTGAACATTGAATGTCTCCTTGAGTGAGTGTTTCTATCGAGCCGCATCAACAACGATATCGAGTTCAATACTTAAGTACTCATCTCTTTAAAATTCAGTACAAGGGGACTGTTCAACTAAAAAATGTTCGCTCGAATCTCAACAATCCTGCTATCCCAGCTAATGTTCTTTTCAGTTCATGCCGCTGAACCTGTTGTCGTGGGCGTAAGCCTTGATCCTCCTCAGGATAACAATCAGAAGATCGTTGAACCGACACTTAACGTTCTGAAAAACACCTTTGGTCCGCACAATCTTAAAATTGTTCGCCTACCGCTGCCGGAATTGGAGAAAAACTTAGAAGCCGGAAGAATCGACATTTTTCTGTCAACCTCTGGTTTGTCCAGGAGAATGGCACAGAAAGGAGCTAAAGAATTGGCAACTATGGTCTCGGATCGTTTGCCAAACCCTAATGAGGCCTATGGAACTTTGTTTATTACAAGAAAAGACAGCCCGATTAATAGTCTTGAGGACATGCAGGGACATTCTTTAGTCGCAAATCTGAAAGGCGGTTTCTATGGCCATCAAATCGGACTTGGAGAACTCGTTAAACAAGGCTACGACCCTTATACCTTCTTCAGCTCCGTCCATTACGTAGGCAGGGACCTCAAAAAAGTGGTAAATGCCGTCATAAGCGGAAAAGCCGACGTCGGCTCAGTGTCGAGCTGTTTTTTAGAAGATACGTATCCAAAGGATGGTGAGGTATGGAAGAACCTCAAAGGTATTGGACTTAAACCAAATGCGACAGGCTGCCTTGCTTCCACGGATCTTTATCCTAATTGGTCTGTTTCTACGATGCCTACCGCTGAACCTGCGGTTGCAAGGAAAGCCGCTGAAGCTCTTCTTGCAATGCCGAAGGCAGAAGGTGGCATGGGCTGGAGTATTGCTACCAATTCGACAAGAACTGATGAGTTATTCAAAGATCTGCAGATAGGCCCGTTCGGGTTTTTGAAAGATTGGTTCTCGAAAGAATTCAGAACGAGATATGCGGGCTGGCTCCTATTAGGCATTGGACTTTTTGCCTCTTCACTCCTCTTAAGTTTCATTCTCGGACAAATTGTTCGTAAAAGAACGAGATCATTAACAGAGTCTCTTAAAAAACAGAACGAGCTGAGACGAAAGGAAAAGGCGGCATCTGAAAAACTCAGTGCGCTTGAACGTTTAGGCGTGGTTGATCAGCTCAGTTCAATCGTCGTACATGAATTGCGTCAGCCACTGACGACAATCCGAGCTTTTCTATTTGGAGCTAAGAAGAAGGCAGAGAAGGGCGTTCTAACCTCTGAAGAAGCTCTAACTGTTTTTGAAAAAATCGAAGCTCAATCCAATCGCGCTCAAAGGATCGTGGACGATGTACGTAAGTACGCAAAGCAGAAGGCAGGGAAGTATGAAAAGTTCTCGCTTTCGGCCGCTGTGGATTCCGCACTAAAGGACTTCAAAGACTCCGGCTCTTATTTCGGAGCTCTACAGGTGGCTGTCAATGAAAACATCACCATGCGAGGGAGCAGACTTGAGATTGAGTTGGTAGTACACAACCTCTTAAAAAATGCAGCTGAATCAATTAGCCAGCATCAACGTCGCCATCCTTTAATTTCTATTGCTCTGTCAAAGGAAGACGATAAGGCTGTACTTATCGTTTCCGACAATGGAGGAAGCTTAACGAAGTCTCCGTCTAATGTTCTTTCCTCCAGCAAACCGGAGGGCCTTGGCTTAGGCTTGTTAATTGTTAAGGCCATTGCTGCTCGCCATGGAGGAAACTTTAGATTAGATGTCGATGATAAAAGGGCAACGGCTTGTTTGACTCTTCCAATACCTGAGGACTTAAATGAAAAGTGACAATGACAAAATCGTCCCTTTAATCCGTATTGTCGACGACGATATGGACTTGTTGGAAGGCTTAGCCTATATGCTGGAAGGAGAAGGCTGGGAAGTTAAAACATATCCGACGGCAGAATCTTTTCTTGTTTTGGATGATTCTTCGAGACCGGGTTGTCTTGTCTTGGACTATCTAATGCCGAAAATGAACGGCGTTGAACTTCAAAATCGTTTGAAAGAAAAAGGCTTCTCTCATCCGATTCTCTTCCTAACTGCTCACGCGGATCTTGATATGGCGATATCCGTGTTTAGAAAAGGAGCGGACAACCTTTTGAAAAAACCGGTTGATCCGCAAGAGCTGATCGATGCCATTTCTGAAGCCATAGGGAAAGATTCAACGGACCAAAGTCAGGGAAATATAGAAGAGTTGAATAAGCGTTATCAATCTTTATCGATGAGAGAGAAGCAAGTGCTGGCACTTGTAAAAGAAGGACTGACGAATTTTGAAATTGCTGAACGGCTTGGATTAAGTGAGCGTACCGTCGAGAGTCACCGCTTTCATGCCTATGGGAAACTTGGCCTTAAATCGAAGACGACTGAACAAACTCAGTTGAAAGAAATCCTTTCGCGACTCAACCAGTAATTATGAAGACCAGAGTGTTTTAGAGGAACTTTAATTTTCTCCTCTTAATTATTTCGCATAGGAATTGACGTTAACCTTAAATTTTAGTGAAAGCAAATGCTTCAATCTTCTTATTTCCCTAAAAGAACTTTGAGGTTAATAGGCTAACAATACATATTCAATTGATCGAGATAGCATCCAGATTTTCTCAATTCGCAGATTGATACATGTTGAAATTCTTTATGGTGGGTAATTTATTTCTGAGAGGTGATCTATTTGCTACAATGCCTATTAGTCGGTATTCAACTATTTTTACCGCCAGTTTGATAACTAGACAGAACATTCGACAATTTTTGTCAACTTTTGATTGACAAGATAGTTTAATTTTTTTTAACATTGACCGTGAAAAGGTTGCTGAAAGGCAACTAGGGCTGGTCGAAAGACCCTGGTCCTTCACAGGCGGGATTGTGTCCCGCCATTTTTATGTGCGCTCGGCATGAGCGAACTCTACAGGGTGAAAGTCCCGAAGTGCGGGCGGTGGCGCCAAGCACATAGCCAGAGGCAAGGTCTGAATCGCGAGGTTCCGACTGAAGGAAGCCCGAGGCAAACCATTGACCTTACGAACAGGAACGGTCTCAGGCACATGCTGTCGGGTAAGAC